>DAIPJR010000173.1:0-4775 GCA_036770165.1 Actinomycetes bacterium
GGGCACGCACCAAGCTGATCGGGCAGGCGGTCGTGTCGCTGATCTTCGGCCTCCTCGTCCTGCGCTACCCGGACAACCACGGCCTGACGCCTGCGTCGCACGCCATCTCGTTCGTCCGCGACAGCCCTTGGGTGATGCCCGTGGCGGTGTTCCTCGTCTGGGTCTACCTGATGGTCGCGGCGACCTCCAACGGCGTGAACCTCACCGACGGGCTCGACGGCCTGGCGACCGGCGCGTCGGTGATGGTGTTCGGCGCCTATGTGGTCATCGGTGTCTGGCAGTTCCGCAACGCGTGCGTAGGCGGTCCGGCCCCCCAGTGCTACTCCGTCCGCGACCCGCTCGACCTCGCGGTGCTTGCCGCGGCGATGGTCGGAGCCTGCTTCGGTTTCCTGTGGTGGAACGCCTCCCCGGCGCAGATCTTCATGGGGGACACCGGCTCCTTGGCGCTCGGCGGCGCGATGGCAGGGCTCGCGATCACCACTCGTACCGACGTCCTGCTGCTCCTGCTCGCCGGGTTGTTCGTGGTCATAACGATGTCGGTGATCCTGCAGGTCGCCTCCTTCAAGCTGACCCGCAAGCGGATCTTCCTCATGGCGCCCTTGCAGCATCACTTCGAGCTTCGCGGGTGGGGCGAGGTCACCATCGTCATCCGGTTCTGGATCATCGCCGGCCTCTGCGTGGGGCTCGGGCTCGGCGTGTTCTACGCCGAGTGGATCTCGGGTGGGCCCCTCTAGTGCTGGACTGGCTGGAGTCCGCAGACCGTTCGGCCCCGTGGGACTCGCTGTCGGTGTGCGTGACCGGCCTCGGCGTCAGCGGCTTCGCAGCAGCAGACGCGTTGCTGCGCCTGGGTTCGCGGGTCGTGGTCGTGGACAGTCGCAGCGACGGCCCTGTCGCCGAGCGCGCCCAGGTGCTGGAGCTGCTCGGCGCTGATGTCCTGCTCGGCGCCGGGGCGTCGACCGCGCTGCCTGCGAGCTGCGACCTGGTCGTGACGTCGCCCGGATGGCGCCCCGACGCTCCGCTGCTCGTCGCCGCAGCGGCTGCCGGTGTCCCCGTGTGGGGCGAGGTCGAGCTGGCCTGGCGGCTGCGACCGCTCGACCACCCGGCGCCCTGGCTCGTCGTGACCGGGACCAACGGCAAGACGACGACCGTACGGATGCTCACGTCGATGCTGCTCGCAGCCGGCAAGAAGGCCGTGGCCGCCGGCAACGTCGGTACGCCCCTGGTCGAGGTGGTCCTCGCCGAACCGCCCTACGACGTGGTCGCCGTGGAGGTCTCCAGCTTCCAGCTGCACTGGACGCACTCGATGCGGCCCCTCGCCGCCGCAGTCCTCAACGTCGCACCCGACCACGTCGACTGGCACGGCTCGCTGGAGTCGTACACGGCGGACAAGGGCCGGGCGTACGAGAACGCCGAGATCGCCTGCGTGTACAACGTCTCCGACCCCGAGACGGAGCGGCTCGTCGAGGCCGCCGACGTGCAGGAGGGCTGTCGCGCCATCGGCTTCACCCTCGGAGCGCCGGCTCCCAGCATGCTCGGTGTGGTCGATGACGTCCTGGTCGACCGCGCGTTCGTCGAGGACCGGCAGCAGCACGCGGCCGAGCTGGCGTCGGTGCACGACGTGGTGCCGTTCGCGCCGCACAACGTGGCCAACGCCCTCGCGGCTGCCGCGCTCGCGCGGGCGTACGGCGTGCCGGCGCGTGCCGTGCGCGACGGCCTCCGCAGCTTCCGTCCAGACGGTCACCGGATCGCCGAGGTCGGCCGGGTCGGGGGTGTCACGTACGTCGACGACTCGAAGGCCACCAACCCGCATGCTGCGGCCGCATCGCTCGCCTCGTACGACCGGGTGGTGTGGATCGCCGGTGGTCTCGCCAAGGGCGCGGACTTCGACGACCTCGTCCGTCGTTCTGCGGGACGGCTGCGGGCGGTCGTACTGCTCGGCCAGGACCGGATGGACATCGCCCAGGCACTCGCGCGACACGCGCCCGAGGTCCCCGTCGTGGACGTCGCCAGCACCGACACTGGGGTCATGGACGAGGTCGTACGAGCGGCGGCAGGGCTGGCAGCCCCTGGCGACACGGTCCTGCTCGCTCCCGCGTGCGCCTCGATGGACCTGTTCCGCGACTATGCGGCACGCGGCGACGCGTTCGCCGAGGCGGTGCGCCGGCTGCCAGGGGGACCCGGCCGGTGAGCAGCGGAGCCGCGACGCGTCGGCGACAGGCAGGCGCCCCCACGGTCTCCCGGATCGGGACGTCTGGGCGGCTGCTCGACCGGCCGTTGACGTCCTACCACCTGATCATCGGTTGCACGACGCTGCTGCTCACGCTGGGTCTGGTCATGGTGCTGTCGGCGTCCAGCGTCCTGGCCTACAAAGACACGCACGACTCGCTGTCGATCTTCCAGAAGCAGCTGATCTGGGCGATCGTCGGCGTGCCCGCGATGTGGGCGGTCTCGAGGATGCCGGTGCGCTGGTTCCGGCTGGCGTCGGTTCCGTTGTTGATCGGCGCCCTCGGGCTGCTCTGCCTCGTCCTGGTGCCCGGCGTCGGGTACAGCGTCAACGGCAACCAGAACTGGATCAACTTCGGCGGGCCGTTCCGCATCCAGCCGTCTGAGGCGGCGAAGCTCGCGCTCGTGATCTGGTCGGCGGACGTGCTGTCCCGCAAGCAGAAGCTGCTGTCGCAGTGGCGGCACCTGCTGGTCCCGATCCTGCCGGTGACCGTCATCCTGCTCACCCTCGTCATGCTGGGCAACGACCTCGGTACCGACGTCATCTTGATGGCAATCGCTGCGGCCCTGCTGTTCGTGGTCGGTGCGCCCACCCGGCTGTTCGCCGTCCTCGGCACCATCGCCATCAGCGGCGTGGTGTTCCTGTCGATCAGCGCTCCGCACCGCCTCGACCGGTTCACGTCCTGGTTGCACCCGAGCGCGGACACCCTGGGCACCGGCTACCAGGCCATCCAGGGCCGCTTCGCGCTCGGCAGCGGCGGCTGGTGGGGACTCGGCCTCGGCGCCGGCCGGGAGAAGTGGGGCTGGCTGCCCGAGGCCCACACCGACTTCATCTTCGCGGTCATCGGCGAGGAGCTCGGGCTGATCGGCACCCTGGCGGTGCTCATCCTGTTCGCCCTGGTCGTCTACGCCGGGATCCGGATCGCGCTGCGTTCGGACGACCTGTTCATCCGCCTCGCGGCCGGCGGAGCCACGGCCTGGATCACCGTCCAGGCGCTGATCAACATCGGGGCGGTCCTCGGGCTGCTGCCGATCGCGGGCGTGCCGCTGCCCCTCGTGTCGTACGGCGGCTCCGCGCTGCTGCCCACCCTGGTGGCGCTGGGCATGCTCCTGGCCTTCGCCCGCTGCGAGCCCGGTGCGCGAGCCGCCCTGGCCGCGCGGGGGCCGGGTCCCGTGCGGCGGCTGGTGGCCAGGGTCCGACACCGGAGCGCATGACCGTGCCCGAGGCAGCAGCCGACAGCCCGAGCGGGGCTGGCGGTCCCGGCGACGCGACCCGCGCGCTCCACGTGGTGCTCGCCGGCGGCGGTACTGCCGGGCACATCGAGCCGGCGCTCGCCCTCGCCGACGCGCTGCGCCGCCGTGACTCAAGAACCGGAATCACCGTGCTCGGGACCGAGCGCGGCCTAGAGACCCGGCTCGTCCCGCAGCGTGGCTACCAGCTGACCCTGATCCCGCCCGTACCGATCCCGCGCAAGGTCTCGGGTGCGCTGCTGTCCGTGCCCTCGCGGCTGCGGGCGTCGATCCGTGCCGTGGAGTCCGTGCTGACGCGCACGAAGGCCGACGTCGTGGTCGGCTTCGGCGGGTACGTGTCCGCGCCGGCCTACCTCGCCGCCCGCCGCTGCCGGGTGCCCTACGTCGTCCACGAGGCCAACGCCCGACCGGGGCTGGCCAACCGGCTCGGTGCCCGGCGCACCCGGTACGTGGTGACGGCGACGCGGACGTCGTCGCTGCCGCACTCCAGCTACGTCGGGATGCCGCTGCGCCGGGCCGTGGCCACCCTCGACCGCGACGCCACGCGGCTCGAGGCGCGGGCGTTCTTCGGACTGGCTCCGGGCGCGACGACCTTGCTGGTGTTCGGCGGGTCGCAGGGTGCGCGCCGGCTGAACGACGCCGTTGCAGGTGCGGCCGGCGCTCTGTCTGCTGCTGGGGTCCAGGTGCTGCACGTGGTCGGCCCCAAGGGTCAGGTGGACGTCGAGACCTCAGCCGGAGGGCCGGCCTACGTCGTGGTCGGCTACTGCGACCGGATGGACCTGGCCTACGCGGCGGCCGACCTGGCCCTCTGCCGGCGCGATGACCTGCGCCGAGCTCGCAGCGGTGGGTCTCCCGGCGGTCTACGTCCCCCTGCCGATCGGCAACGGGGAGCAGCGGCTCAACGCGGAGCCGGTGGTCGCCGCCGGGGGAGGCCTGCTGGTCTCCGACGAGGCCTGCACGACGGAGTGGGTGCGCACCGTCCTCGTTCCGTTGCTCGGCGACCCCGGACGGGTGGCGGACATGGGGGCCGCCGCGGCCCGGTTCGGCCGCCGCGACGCCGACGAGCGGCTCGTCGACGTCGTGCTACGAGCGGCGGCGTCAGGGGAGCGGGCCCGATGACCGTGCCCCCGCTCGAGCTGCTCGGTCGCGTGCACTTCGTCGGCGCCGGGGGCGCCGGCATGTCGGGCATCGCGCGGATCATGCTGGCGCGCGGGCTCACCGTGTCGGGCAGCGACGCCAAGCAGTCCCGAGAGCTCGAGGGCCTTCGGGTCCTCGGCGCCGACGTCCACGTCGGTCATGTC
>DAIPJR010000174.1:0-4756 GCA_036770165.1 Actinomycetes bacterium
GATGGAGGGCACCTACCCGCTGCCCGAGGCCCAGCGCGACCGGTTCATGGCCCGCGTGTCCATGGGCTACCCCGATCCCGATGCCGAGCTGGCGATGATCGACAGCCACAGCGCCGGCGCACCCCTCGAGGACCTCCAGCCGGTCGCCGATGCGCAGGAGATCGCCGGGCTCATCGACGTCGTCAAGCGGGTGCACCTCGCCGCGTCCGTCCGCCGCTACGCGATCGCCCTCGTGACTGCGACCCGTACCTCGCCCGACCTCCGGCTCGGAGCCTCGCCGCGAGCCACGCTCCACCTGCTCCGGGCGGCTCGGGCTGCCGCGGCCCTCGACGACCGCGACTACGTGCTGCCCGACGACGTCCAGCGGCTGGCCGTGCCCGTCCTCGCCCACCGGCTGCTGCTCACCGCCGAGGCCCAGATCGCGAGGCGCAACGCGGCCCAGGTGGTCACTGAGCTCGTGTCGCGCACTCCCCTGCCGGACGTTCGCTGACGAGCCGGGAGTCGGCCGGCTGATGCGCCAAGCACTGCGCGGACTCACCACTCGCGGTCGCAGCTTCCTCGGAGCGGGCACCGCGGCGGCGCTGTGCTCCATGGCCTTCGCGCAGCGCGACCTGCTCCGTGCGGCGATCCTCGTCCTCGCCCTCCCGCTGATCAGTGCCCTGGTGGTGTCCCGTACCCGCTACCGCCTGGCCAGCAGCCGCCGGATGGAACCGGCCCGTACCCCGGCCGGCCAGGAGGCGCGGGTCGTCCTGCGGCTGGAGAACGTCTCGCGCCTGCCGACCGGGCTGCTGCTGCTCGAGGACCGGATCCCGTACGTGCTCGGCGCCCGGCCGCGGTTCGTGCTCGACCGGGTCGAGCCGCAGGGTGTCCGCGAGGTCGCCTACGCCGTGCGCTCCGACGTCCGCGGCCGGTTCTCGATCGGCCCGCTGACCATCAGGCTGACCGACCCGTTCGGCATGTGCGAGCTCGTCCGATCCTTCACCAGCACCGACACCTTCGTCGTGACCCCGGTCGTCGAGCGGCTCCCGAGCCTGGCGCTCGGCGGCGAGTGGACCGGCAGCGGCGACAGCCGGTCCCGGTCGATCGCGTCGGCGGGCGACGACGACGTCATCACCCGCGAGTACCGGCGGGGCGATGACCTTCGGCGGGTGCACTGGCGTTCCACCGCGAAGTACGGCGAGCTGATGGTCCGCCGCGAGGAGCAGCCGTGGGAGAGCCGGGCGGTGGTCCTGCTGGACGCCCGCGCAGCGGCTCACCGCGGCGACGGACCCGGGTCGTCCTTCGAGGTCGCCGTCTCGGTCGCGGCCTCCGTCGGCGTCCACCTCGGGCAAGCCGGGTTCACCGTCGAGCTCGTCACCGACAGCGGCGGGCGCATCGGCAGCTCGGTGGGCGACTACCTCACCGGCACCCACGAGGAGCGGTTGCTGGACGCCCTCGCCGTCGTGGAGGCCTCACCCAACCGGTCGCTGCGTACGGCAGGTCCCGTACTCCGCTCTGCCGGCGACGGACTGACCGTCGCCGTCGTCGGCGCGCTGAGCGTGGAGGAGGCCACCGACCTCGTACGCATGCGGCACGGCACCGGTGGCGCGGCCGCGATCGTGCTCGACGTCGACACGTGGCGCTCGCCCATCGCCCGCGAGCGGGCCCAGCCGATCGAGATCGCCGGGCCCATCGCCGTCCTGCGGGCCGCCGGCTGGCGGGTCGTCCCGCTCGTCGCCGGGCAGCCGCTGAGCAGCGTGTGGCCGATGATCGGACACTCGCACCAGGCCTTCGCGGTGGGTCAGCCGTGACGGCCCGGCTCCGGCTGACGGTCGTCGCCGCCATCGCGACCCTCCTCGCCGCGATCGGGCTGTCGAGCGTCTTCGAGGACAGCGCTTGGGTCTGGCCGGTCCTGTTCAGCGTCGCCGCCGGGTCCGGCGGCTGTGCGCTCGGTCGGCGGCTCGGGCTGCCGCGGCCGATCGTCCCGCTGATGGGCCTGGCCCTCGTCGCGCTCTTCGTCACCTGGCTGTATGCGCACGACGTCGCCGTCCTCGGCTTCATCCCCGGTCCGGGCGCGATCCGCGAGCTGCACCAGCTGCTGGTCGTGGCCGGCGACGACGTGCGCCGGTTCGCGACCCCGGCGCCGACCGAGAAGTCGTTGGTGCTGCTGGCCGCAGCCGGCCTCGGCGCCACTGCCGTCGCCGTCGACACCCTCGCCGTCACCTGCCGTACCGCAGCGCTGGCCGGTGTCCCACTGCTTGCCGTCTACGCCGTACCCGCCAGCGTCGTCCGCGGTGGCGTCTCCTGGGTGCTGTTCGTCGTGGCGGCGCTCGGCTGGCTGGCCCTGATGCTCGCCGAGGGACGCGAGCGGCTGTCCGGCTGGGGACGCGCGCTGGGCCGGCGGTCGGCCCGCGGCGACGGTGTCTTCACCGCGACCCCGGCGGAGCCGCTCGGCGTGGTAGGCCGCCGGATCGGGGCCGCGGCGCTCGGGCTCGCCGTCATCTTCCCGGCGTTCGTCCCGCTGTTCGGCAACGGCATCTTCGGCGGCAACGGCGCCGGCAACGGGAGCGGGCACGGCGGGAGCGGTTCGTCGAACCAGACCACCATCAACCCGCTCGTCAGCATCGGAGCCGAGCTGACCGCCCGCAACAACACCGTGGTCTTCGAGTACAGCAGCGACGACACCAACCCGGACTACTTGCGGATGGTCACCCTCGACACCTTCGACGGGAACAACTGGAACGTGGCCAGGCTGTCGCCCTCCGGGGACATCGCCGACATCAGCTCCGGCGTGGGCCGAGACGACCCGATGCCCGGGGCCACGGTCAAGACCTCGGTCAGCATGGACGGGCTGAGCTCCACCTGGCTCCCGTTGCCCTTCCCGACCGTCTCCGTCAGCGGGCTCGGCGGCGACTGGGCGTACGACCCGGCGACGCTCGACGTCTTCGCACGGGGCACCGACACCACCGCGGGCCGCAACTACGACGTCGTGAGCCGGCACCCCACGCTCTCGGTCAGCGAGCTGCGCAACGCCGGTCACCCGTCGGCAGACCTCGACCGGCAGTACACCGCGCTTCCGGCCACGCTCCCGGCCCAGGTGAAGACCACCGAGCTGGCCATCGTGCGCGGCCTCACCAACGACTACGACAAGGCCTATGCGATCCAGCAGTTCTTCCTCGATCCCAGGAACGGCTTCACCTACACCACGAACATCCCCGACTTCACCGGATCGGCACTGGTCGCTTTCCTCAACAACCGCAAGGGTTTCTGCCAGCAGTACGCGACGATGTACGCCATCATGGCCAGGCTCGCCGGGCTGCCGACGCGGGTCGACGTCGGCTTCACTCACGGCACCGAGAAGACTCCGGGCAACTGGGCGGTCACCCGGCAGAACGCGCACGCATGGCCCGAGGTCTACTTTTCGGGCGTCGGCTGGGTACGGTTCGAGCCGACTCCGGGGCCGAACGGCGTCCAGGCTCCGACGTACGCGCTGCCCCCCGCCGGCAGCACGACCAACGGGCCTGGTGCAGTCCTCCCTCCGGTCACCACCCGGGGCGAGCACAACGGCCAGCGCACCGACCTCGACCCCGGGGCGGGCACGACGACCACCAAGGCCAAGACGGCCGCAGCTCCGGTGAGCCAGCAGCACTGGGCCGCCGTCGCTGGAAGCATCGCGGTGCTCGTCCTGCTCGCCGCCCCGACGGTCGCGCGGTGGATCCGAAGGAGGCGACGGCTGCGGCCGGCTCGCAGCCAGGGGCTGCCTTCGGTGCGGGTGCTCGAAGCCTGGCGCGAGCTGGTCGACACCGGTCGCGACCTCGGGCTGCCGTGGGCCGCATCGCGTACACCCCGTCGTACCGCGGAGGCTCTCGTCGCCTACGGCGTGCGCGGTGACGCAGCGGTGGCCGTTCGCCGGCTGGCGCGGTCGGTCGAGCGGGTCCGCTACGCCCGCGCAGACGTCGACGTCCTCGGCGGCCACGACCCCGGCGCGGACGCGCGGCTCGTGGTCAGGGGCATGGAGGCCGCGTCGGCGCGCAAGGTGCGCTGGCGGGCCAGGCTCCTGCCGGCCTCCGTGCTGAGCGTCGTGGGCGGCTGGCTGGCCGATGTCATGGACTGGGTCGACGGACTGGGCGCCAGGATGCGTACCCAGCTGGGCCGGCTGCTGCCCAGCCCGACCCGCTGACCCCGCACCGACCCCGCGCCGCGCCCCCTGCCGACCCCGCGCCGGCCCCCTCGTTGATCATGGGCAGATGGCCCTTGTGGATCAAGGAATCGGGGCCATCTGCCCATGATCAACGAGGGAGGGGGCGAGCGGGACGGTCATGCGCGCTGTCGGAGGGACTAGTTCAGCCCTGGTCGCGGCGGCGACGCCAGCGCTCTTCGAGCCGGTCCATGAACGACGTCTTGGGCGCCTTGGCCTTCGAGCCCTTCGAGCGGCCGCGGCCCTTGCGGATCCCGCCGGCAGCCGTCGGACGGCGTCCAGGCGTCGCGGACGTGGCCGCTGTGGCAGGAGAGGCACTGCCGCCGACGCCCAGGTCTCCGGGAGCGGGGACCCGACGCCAGCAGGTGACGGCCCAGATCGCCGAACCGAGCATGACGAGGAAGCCCAGAACGCTGATCGGGAAGACCTTGGTGGCGATGCCGACGGGGAGCAGCGCGAGCCCGACGACGACGCCGAATGCACCGAGGAGGGCGCGGCGCCGGTAGTGCCCGCGCAGGTCGGAACCGCGGAGCGCGGACGCGAACTTGGGGTCCTCTGCGTACAGCGCCCGCTCCATCT
>DAIPJR010000016.1:0-14546 GCA_036770165.1 Actinomycetes bacterium
ATCACCAAGAAGAACCGGCGCAACGACCCCGACCGCGTCGAGCTGAAGAAGTTCTGCCCCAACTGCAACCAGCACACGGTGCACAAGGAAACCCGCTAGCAGCCCGCTAGCCGCTCGCACCGCTCGCACCGGACTCGCTCGCCAGCCAAGGGGATCAGCCAGTGGGACGTCTTGACGACAGGGTCGCGATCGTCACCGGCTCGGGACGTGGGATCGGGCGTGCGACCGCGCTGCGGCTCGCTGCCGACGGCGCCCGCGTGGTCGTCAACGACGTCGACGCCGAGCCGGCCCACGAGACCGCCGAGCTCATCACCGCAGCCGGTGGCGAGGCAGCCGTAGGGATCTTCGACACCGTCGACCTCGCGGCCGCCAAGGCGCTGGTCGCCACCACGGTCGAGCGCTTCGGCAAGCTGGACATCCTGGTCAACAACGCCGGGATCACCCGCGACAAGATGTTCCACAACCTTGACGACGACCTGTACGACCTCGTCCTCGACGTCAACCTCAAGACCGGCTTCCACGCCACCCTCGCCGCCATGCCCTACCTCCGCGAGGTCGCCAAGGCCGAGATCGCGGCGACCGGGCACTGGGCCTACCAGCGCAAGATCACCTTCACCTCGTCGATCGTCGCGTTCACCGGCAACCCCGGCCAGTACAACTACACCGCCGCCAAGGGCGCGATCATCGCCACGACCAAGACCCTGGCACGCGAGCTGGGACCGTTCGGCATCAACGTCAACGCGGTCGCGCCCGGCTTCGTCGAGACGCGGCTCACCGCCCCCAAGGAGGCCGGTGGCGAGCTCGGCATCCCCGAGGAGATGCGCCAGATGTCCAAGGCGATGATCGCCCTGGGCTACCTCGGTCAGCCCGACGACATCGCCAAGGTCCACGCGTTCCTGGTCTCGTCCGACGCCGACTTCGTCTCCGGCGTGACGATCCCGGTCACCGGCGGCCAGTACGGCGGCATGGGCTGATGGCGCTCGACCCGTCCTTCATCGGCCGCTCCTACCCGGCGACGGCGCCCTACTTCGTCGCCCGCGAGAAGATCGCCGAGTTCGCCACCGCCATCGGCGACGCCAACCCGGCCTACCACTCGGTCGACGCGGCCCGCGCCCTCGGCCACACCGATGTGATCGCCCCGCCGACGTTCCTGGTCGTGCTCTCCCAGCGGGGCTCGGCCCAGGTCCTCTTCGACCCCGACCTCGGTCTCGACTACTCCCGGGTCGTGCACGGTGAGCAGTCGTTCAGCTACGACCGGCCGGTGGCCGCCGGGGACACCCTCGTCGCGGTGACCACGGTCGAGAACATCCGGTCGGCGGCCGGCAACGACATCCTCACGGTCTCCAGCGTCGTCTCGACGGTGGACGGGGAGCGCGTGTGCTCGACCCGCTCGACGCTCGTCGCGCGCGGTACGGCGGAGGGGTGACGCGAATGACCGCCCAGGTCGACTTCGACGCGGTGGAGGTCGGCAACGAGCTGCCGGCCCAGTCCTTCCCGCTCAGGCGCCTCAACCTGGTGATGTACGCGGGGGCCTCCGGTGACTTCAACGTCATCCACTGGAACGAGCGGATCGCCAAGGGCGTCGGCCTGCCCGACGTCATCGCCCACGGGATGCTGAGCATGGCGTCCGCAGGCCGCGTCCTGACCGACTGGGTCGGCGACCCGGCCGCCGTCGTCGAGTACGGCGTGCGGTTCACCCGCCCGGTCGTCGTCCCCGACGACGACACGGGGGCGCTGCTCGAGGTGTCCGCGCGGGTCACCGAGAAGCTCGACGACCGACGGGTACGCGTGGAGCTCACCGCGACCTCAGCCGGCGACAAGGTGCTCGGGCAGGCCCGAGCGGTGGTCCAGCTGGCGTGACGGGCGCCCCGGCATGACCAGCCCGCCGGCCGAACCGCCGACCGAGGTGGTCACCCTGGCCGAGCGCCGGATGGCGGCGCGCGCCGCCCGCGACTTCGCGACCGCCGACCAGCTGCGCGACGAGATCGAGGCGGCCGGCTGGGTGGTCAGGGACAGCGCCGACCGATACCTGCTGACCGTGCTCCCGCCCTCCCCCGTGCTCGCCGGGCTGGCCGACCTGCCCGATCATGCCGGCCAGGCCCGCTCGCGCGGCTGCTCCGTCGGGCTGCTGGTCGAGGGCTGGCCGGCCGATCTGCAGCGCTGCGTCGAGGCGCTGCTGAGGCACACGTCAGACGACCTCGTGGTCGTGGGTCTCGACCTCGGCAACGTCGACGGCGCCGGCGACGCCCTGCACGAGCTGGCCCGCGCCCATCCGAGCCGGGTCGAGGAGTGGCACGTGGGGGCACCGGTCGACCAGGTGGGCTGGGGCCCGGCCCGTACCGCCCTGCTCCGCCTGGACGTCGCGTCTGCGCACGTGGTGATGGACGTGTCCACGGTGCTCGACGGCGACGCCATCACGCCACTGCTCGCCACGCTCGCCTCCGAGCCCGGCGCGGTGGCGGCCGGCTGGCGTGGGGCACTCGTCGACGTCGGCGACGGCTGGCGGTCGGTACGCGACGCCGGGCCCGGCGAGGTCGACGTGCTGCTGTCGTACCTGTTCGTGGTCGACCACGCAGCCGCCCTGGCTGCGCCACCGCACCCGAAGGCGCGGTTCTACCGCAACGCCGACCTCGAGTGGTCCCTGGCCCTCCGCGAGGCCGGCGGGCGGCTGTACGTCGCACCAGCACCGCTGCCGTGCCACCAGGAGCGGCACCACGGCTACGAGGACAGCGACCCGGCCTACCGCGACCGTGAGTCGCGGCGTACCTATGACCGGCTGCTGCAGCGGTTCCGGGGGCGCGTCGACCTGCTCGCGCCTCGCCGGCCTGGTGACGGCACGCCCTAGGCTCCTCGCGTGCCCTCCGACCTCCGGCTCGCCGACCTCACGACGCTGCGGCTCGGCGGACCTGCGGGCGATGTCGCCTCGCCCGTCACCGAGGACGAGCTCGTCGCCGTGGTGACCGAGCTCGACCGCGCGGGGCGCCCGCTGCTGCTCGTGGGAGGCGGCTCGAACCTCGTGGTCGCTGACGAGGGCTTCCCCGGGACCGTCGTACGGATCCTGACGCGAGGCGTCGCCGAACGCGCCGACGACGCGAGCCCCGATGGCAGCGCAGACCACCTCGTGGACGTCGCGGCGGGAGAGCCGTGGGACGACCTCGTCGCCCGTACCGTCCGCTCCGGACTGGCCGGGCTCGAGGCGATGTCCGGCATCCCGGGGCTCGCCGGTGCGACACCCGTCCAGAACGTCGGCGCGTACGGGCAGGAGGTCGCGCAGACGATCGAGGCGGTGCGCGTCCTCGACCGCACGTCCGGGCGGGTCCTTACCCTCGCCTCTGCCGACTGCGGCTTCGGCTACCGCACCAGCGCCTTCCGGGGCAGTGCCCGGTTCCTGGTGCTCGGCGTCACGTTCCGGCTCCGCTCGACGGGGACGTCCACACCGATCGGCTACGGCGAGCTCGCAGGGGCGCTCGGGATCCCCGTCGGGGGCATGGCGGCTCTGCCGGCCGTCCGAGACGCCGTCCTGCGGCTGCGGCGGGCCAAGGGGATGGTGCTCGATCCGACCGATCCGGACACCACGAGCGCGGGGTCCTTCTTCACCAACCCGGTGCTGGACGAGGCGGGTGCTGCGGCCCTGCCGGCCGAGGCGCCGCGCTACCCGGCCGGGGGCGGGCGTACCAAGACGTCGGCCGCGTGGCTGATCGAGCAGGCCGGGTTCGGCAAGGGCTACGCCCTCGCGGCCGGAAGCGGGCGCGCCCGCATCTCGACCAAGCACACCCTCGCCCTCACGAACGCAGGCGGCGCGACGACGGCCGACCTGCTGGACCTCGCTCGCGAGATCCGCGCCGGGGTGCGCGCGCGGTTCGGCATCGAGCTCACGCCGGAGCCGGTCCTTCTGGGCTGCTCGCTCTGACCACGGGCTGGGCCAGCCAGGCGTCCACGCCCGCGAGCAGCCTGGTACGGACGTCCTCCGGCGCACGCGAGGCGCGCAGCGACATGCGAGCCAGCTCGGCCAGGGCCGAGTCGTCCTGCCCATGGACGTCCCGGGCGGTCTGGTACTGGTCCGACAGCCGGGAAGCGAACAGCAGCGGGTCGTCGGCGCCGAGCGCGACCGGTACGCCGGCGGCGAGCAGCGTGCGCAGGGGCACGTCGGCCGACTCGCGGTAGACGCCCAGGGCCACGTTGGAGGCCGGGCAGACCTCGCAGGTCACACCGGTCGACGCCAGCCGTTCGAGCACGCGCGGGTCCTCCGCGGAGCGGACGCCGTGACCCACCCGGTCGGCCCCGAGGTGGTCGAGGCACGCGGCCACGCTCGGGGCACCGGACAGCTCCCCGCCGTGCGGGACCGAGATCAGCCCGGCCCGCCGCGCGATCCGGAAGGCGGCGGCGAAGTCCTCGGCGCGGCCCCTGCGCTCGTCGTTGGCGAGGCCGAAGCCGACGACGCCGTCGCCGGCGTGCTGGGCGGCGAGCCGGGCGAGCGTACGGGCGTCCATCGGGTGCCGGGTCCGGTTGGCGCCGATGACGACGCCGATCCCGACCCCGGTCGCGGCGCTGGCGTCCGCGACCGCGTCGAGCACCAGCTCGGTGAAGGCGGTGAGCCCGCCGAAGCGCGCCGCGTAGCCGCTCGGGTCGACCTGGATCTCCAGCCAGCCGGAGCCGTCGGCCCGCTCGTCCTCGGCCACCTCCGCGACCAGCCTGCGCACGTCCGCCTCCCGGCGCAGCACCGACCGGGCGGTGTCGTACAGCCGCTGGAACCGGAACCAGCCGCGCTCGTCGGCGCGCTCGAACCGCATCGGCCGCTCGCTCCGGAGGACGTCCGGCAGCCGCACGCCGTGCTCGTCGGCGAGGCCGAGCATCGTCCCGTGCCGCATGGCGCCGGTGAAGTGCAGGTGGAGGTGCGCCTTGGGCAGTGCGGCGACGTCACGGGTGCCGGGGACCCCGCGCACGGCTGCGCGCGGGCCGCTCAGCTGCTGGCTTCGGCGAGCAGCTTCTGCAGCCGGCCCACGCCCTCGACGAGGTCGTCGTCACCAAGGGCGTACGACAGCCGCAGGTAGCCGGGGGTGCCGAACGCCTCGCCGGGGACGACCGCGACCTCGACCTCCTCCAGGATCAGCGCCGCGAGCTCGGCCGACGTCGCGGGACGCCGGCCGCGCAGCGACCGGCCGAGGACGCCCTTGACCGACGGGTAGCAGTAGAACGCGCCCTCGGGCAGCGGGCAGGTGACGCCCTCGATCACGTCGAGCATGCCGGCCATGGTGACCCTGCGCCGGTCGAACGCGGCCCGCATCATCGCGACCGCGGACAGGTCGCCGGACACGGCTGCGAGAGCGGCGATCTGGGAGACGTTGGCAACGTTGGACGTGGCGTGCGACTGCAGGTTGGTCGCGGCCGTGACCACGTCCTTGGGGCCGATCATCCAGCCCACGCGCCAGCCGGTCATGGCGTACGTCTTGGCCACGCCGTTGACCACCACGCAGCGGTCGGCCAGGTCGGGGACGAGCGTCGGCATCGACGAGAACCTCGCGTCGCCGTAGACCAGGTGCTCGTAGATCTCGTCGGTGACCACCCAGATCCCGCGCTCGACCGCCCAGCGGCCGATCGCCTCGACCTCGGCCGGGGGGTAGACCGCCCCGGTCGGGTTGGACGGCGACACGAACACCAGCATCTTCGTGGCCGGGGTGAGCGCGGCCTCGAGCTGGTCGATCGACGCGCGGTATCCCGTGGTCTCGTCGGTCGGCACGATCACCGGAGTCCCGCCGGCCAGCCGGATCGACTCCGGGTAGGTCGTCCAGTACGGCGACGGCAGGAGGACCTCGTCGCCCGGGTCGAGCAGCGCCGCGAACGTGTTGTACAGCGCCTGCTTGCCGCCGTTGGTGACGAGCACCTGTGCGGCATCGACGGCGTAGCCGCTGTCCCGGAGTGTCTTGGCCGCGATCGCCGCCTTGAGCTCGGGCAGCCCACCGGCCGGCGTGTACCGGTGCCAGCGCGGGTCGCGCGCCGCGGCGACGGCCGCCTCGACGATGTAGTCCGGGGTCGGGAAGTCGGGCTCGCCGGCGCCGAAGCCGACGACCGGCCGGCCGGCCGCCTTGAGCGCCTTGGCCTTGGCATCGACAGCCAGTGTCGCCGACTCGGCGATGCCGCCGATGCGGGCCGATACGCGGCGGGCGGCACCGGCGGCACGGCCGGAGACGGACGGGGTGGCGGGTGCGGTGAGGTCAGCGGTCACGGGTGCCATCCTCCCATCCGGCGCAACGGCGCGGCACGCTCCTTTTCTGGCGACTTGTGGCGGCCCGCTGGCGACTTCTTTCGACCTCTGGCGACTTCTGGCGACGCAGTTCGACCCACCTGGCGCGAGGCCGTACACTTTCCTCTCGGTGGCGATCGGGCCCCGTGCGCAAGCATGCCCGTACGGAGCTCGAGCTTCACCGTAGGGCCGTAGCTCAATTGGTAGAGTCCCGGTCTCCAAAACCGGTGGTTGGGGGTTCGAGTCCCTCCGGCCCTGCGACCCCGACCCGGAACTTCCCGGTCGGTCTGATCCGGACACAGGTGATGGCGAGTGAGCGATACGCGCGGCTCGACCGCAACGCCTGAGAGGGGGCGGTCGGCGTCGGACTCCAAGGGCGACCGGTCCGGGCTGTTCGCGCGGATGGGCCTGTTCTACCGGCAGGTCGTCGCCGAGCTGCGCAAGGTCATCTGGCCGACCCGTCGCGAGCTCATCACGTACACGACGGTCGTGCTGGCCTTCGTGACCGGGCTCACCGTCATCGTCGCCATCATGGACAACCTGTTCGGCCGGCTCGTCCTCTTCGTCTTCGGCGGGGGTTAGAGACGCCGTTCGGCCTCCGCCCGCACCGATCAGTCCACGTACCTCACGCCTCATCACCGTTCCCAAGGAAGTGCCTAGCGTGACCGAGTTCCCGCAGTCCGAGGATGCCCTCGACGTGATCGACGACGTCGAGCCAGCAGCCGACGCCGAGGTCGCTGTTGTCGAGGCGCCTGCCGAGGCAGAGCCGGTGGTCGAGGCAGAGCCGGTGGCCGAGGTCGAGGAAGAGGTCGAGGAGGACCCGGTCGAGGCGTTCAAGGTGGCGCTGCGCCAGGCCCCCGGCGAGTGGTACGTCGTGCACTCCTACGCGGGCTACGAGAACCGCGTCAAGGCCAACGTCGAGAGCCGCACCTCCTCGCTCAACATGGAGGACTACATCTTCCAGATCGAGGTCCCGCAAGAAGAGGTCCTCGAGATCAAGAACGGCCAGCGCAAGCTGGTCCGGCGCAACAAGTTCCCCGGCTACGTCCTGGTCCGGATGGACCTGACCGACGAGTCCTGGGGTGCCGTGCGGAACACCCCCGGCGTGACCGGCTTCGTCGGCCATGCCCACCAGCCGACCCCGCTCACGGTCGACGAGGTCGTCAACATCCTCGGGCCGACGGTGGAGAAGAAGGCCCACGAGAAGGCCGAGGTCAAGGTCCTGGACTTCCAGACCGGCGACTCCGTGACCGTGATCGACGGCCCGTTCACCAGCCTGCAAGCCACCATCCACGAGATCAACGCCGACACCCAGCGCATCAAGGGTCTGGTGGAGATCTTCGGCCGGGAGACCCCGGTCGAGCTGTCCTTCTCGCAGATCCAGAAGAACTAGGAACCGTCATGCCCCCCAAGAAGAAGCTCTCCGCGATCATCAAGCTGCAGATCAAGGCCGGTGCGGCCACGCCTGCACCGCCCGTCGGTCCGGCGCTCGGCCAGCACGGCGTCAACATCATGGAGTTCTGCAAGGCCTACAACGCGGCCACCGAGAGCCAGCGCGGCCAGATCGTCCCGGTCGAGATCTCGGTGTTCGAGGACCGGTCGTTCACCTTCGTGACCAAGACGCCGCCCGCGGCGCGCCTGATCCTCGCCGCCGCCGGCGTGGAGAAGGGCTCGCCCGAGCCGCACAAGACCAAGGTCGCCAAGATCAGCAAGGCACAGGTCCGCGAGATCGCCCAGACCAAGTTCGAGGACCTGAACGCCAACGACCTCGACGCCGCCGAGCTGATCATCGCCGGCACCGCCCGATCCATGGGAATCACCGTTACCGACTGACCCAGCACGACGTGGGAGGGCCGCGCGCAGGCCCGTCGTACCACGACTCCGTACGTAGACCAAGGAGCAGAACATGAAGCGCAGCAAGGCATACGCGGCCGCAGCGGCCAAGATCGACGAGGACGCGCTGTACTCCCCGCTCGCCGCCTCACGGCTCGCGAAGGACACCTCCACGACGAAGTACGACGCGACCGTCGAGGTCGCCATGCGGCTCGGCGTCGACCCCCGCAAGGCCGACCAGATGGTCCGGGGCACCGTCAATCTCCCGCACGGCACCGGCAAGACGGCGCGCGTGCTGGTCTTCGCGACCGGTGACCGCGCCGAGGAGGCTCGGGCGGCCGGCGCCGACATCGTCGGCTCCGACGAGCTCATCGCCGAGGTCGAGGGCGGCCGGCTCGACTTCGACGCCGTGGTCGCCACCCCGGACCTGATGGGCAAGGTCGGCCGGCTCGGCCGTGTCCTCGGCCCGCGCGGTCTCATGCCCAACCCCAAGACCGGCACCGTGACCGCCGACGTCACGAAGGCGGTCACGGACATCAAGGGCGGCAAGATCGAGTTCCGGGTCGACCGGCACGCCAACCTGCACTTCATCATCGGCAAGGCCTCGTTCGGCGAGAAGCAGCTGGTCGAGAACTACGGCGCCGCGCTCGACGAGGTGCTGCGGCTGAAGCCGTCGGCGTCCAAGGGGCGCTACATCCGGCGGATCGTCGTCTCGACGACCATGGGCCCCGGCATCCCGGTCGACCCGGCCCGTACCCGCAACCTCCTCGTCGACGACGAAGCCACCGCCTGACCCCCTCGTCCCGATCCGTACGGGGTGGGTCGGCGGGACGGATTTGGTCCTGCCCGGCCCACCCCATACCCTGAACCCAGCCACAGACCGCCGGTCGTCGCCTCACAAGGTGATCGAAGGTCCCGCGCATGCGGGCGGCCCGCGTAGGTGAACGAGAGTGCAGCGCCCCAGTCGGCGCCCACGCCCCGTGCGCCTGCGCAGGGGCGTTTCGCACGTCCGGGGCCCTAGCCCGCTCCACGGGAGACGCCGGCGCCCACCGGAAGGAGGCCCATGGCGAGGCCTGACAAGGCAGCTGCAGTTGCCGAGCTCGCGGACGGGTTCCGCAGCTCGACCGCCGTCCTGCTGACCGAGTACCGCGGGCTCACGGTGGCCCAGCTCAAGGAGCTGAGGCGCACCCTCGGCGAGCACGTCACGTACTCCGTGGTGAAGAACACGCTGACCAAGATCGCCGCTCGCGAGGCCTCCGTCGAGGGGCTGGACCACCTGCTGTCCGGGCCGTCGGCCCTGGCGTTCGTGTCCGGCGACCCGGTCGAGGCTGCGAAAGGCCTGCGGGACTTCTCCAAGGCACACCCGCTGCTGGTGATCAAGGGCGGTGTCATGGACGGCAAGTCCTTGACGCCGGACGAGATCAGGAAGCTGGCGGATCTCGAGTCGCGCGAGGTGCTCCTCGCCAAGCTCGCCGGCGCGATGAAGGCGTCGCTGTCCGGCGCCGTCGCGCTGTTCGCGGCACCGCTCGCCCAGACGGCTCGACTCGTCGAAGCGCTGCGTGCCAAGGCCGAGGAGGACCCGTCGATCCTGCGTGGCGGGGCTGGTACGCCGGCCCCGGCAGCCGAGGTCGCCGAGGTCACCGAGGTCACCGAGGTCACCGAGGTCACCGAGGTCGCTGAGATCAGTGAGACCCCCGAGGCCGAGGTCGTCGAGGTCGCCGAGGTCGTCGACACCGCCGAAGCAGCGACCGAACCCCCGATCGAAGCCACGGAGCCAAGCGAGGCCACCGAGCCGAGCGAGGCGACCGAGCCGAGCGAGGCCTAGGTCGGCTCGTACCAACCCAACCAACCAACAGACCCCCACGGGAAGGACCGCCGATCATGGCGAAGCTCAGCACCGACGAGCTCCTTGACGCGTTCAAGGAGATGACCCTGATCGAGCTCTCGGAGTTCGTGAAGCAGTTCGAGGACACCTTCGGCGTCACCGCGGCGGCTCCCGTCGCGATCGCGGCACCGGGTGGCGGCGGCGCAGCCGCAGTGGCCGAGGCGCCCGAGGAGCAGGACGAGTTCGACGTCATCCTCGAAGCGGCCGGCGAGAAGAAGATCCAGGTCATCAAGGAGGTGCGCTCGCTCACCAGCCTCGGTCTCAAGGAGGCCAAGGACCTCGTGGACGGGACGCCCGCCACGGTCCTGGAGAAGGCCAACAAGGAGACCGCCGAGAAGGCGAAGGCGGCCCTCGAGGGCGCCGGCGCGACGGTCACCGTCAAGTAGCTCCAGCACGCTCGGCCCGCTTCGAAGCCCCATTCGAAGCACAGACGGGGCGACCACCTGACCAGGTGGTCGCCCCGTCGGCTTGTCGGGTTCCGTCCCTTTTGTACCGGAGTTATCCAAAGAGTTATCCACAGAAACCCGCCCATTCGGCCGTACTTCCTTGACTCGGGCCGGGGCAGCGGTCATCCTCACGGCAGCGCAATATGCAGGGCGCCAGCGAGGCAGAGCGTCCGGTACGAGCACCTGTGGTGCTCCCGGGATCCGCCACTCGACATGGGTGCACCTGTCAGGTATGCTGCCCCTTTGCGCTGCCTATTGACGACCCGTGACGCATGTCCCGGGGCGTCTCGCATGCGCGCACCGTGCCAGCGAGCCTCGGAAGGAAGCCAATCTTGGCCGCCTCGCGCAACATCACTTCTGCTACCCCCGCAACCCCGAACACCCGCAAGATCCCCGGCACGCGCCGCATCTCCTTCGCCAAGATCCGGGAGCCCCTCGAGGTCCCCGACCTGCTGGCCCTGCAGACCGACAGCTTCGACTGGCTGCTCGGCAACCCGAAGTGGCAGGCGCGCGTCGAAGCGTCCCTGGCCTCCGGTGCCAGCGTCCCGACGAAGTCGGGTCTGGAGGAGATCTTCGAGGAGATCAGTCCGATCGAGGACTTCTCCGGGACCATGTCGCTGTCCTTCCGCGACCACCGGTTCGAGCCGCCCAAGAACTCGATCGACGAGTGCAAGGAGCGGGACTTCACCTACTCCGCGCCGCTGTTCGTCACCGCCGAGTTCATGAACAACGAGACCGGCGAGATCAAGAGCCAGACGGTCTTCATGGGCGACTTCCCGCTGATGACCGACAAGGGCACCTTCGTCATCAACGGCACCGAGCGGGTCGTCGTGTCGCAGCTGGTCCGCTCCCCGGGCGTCTACTTCGACAAGGCCGTGGACAAGACCTCCGACAAGGACGTCTTCGGGGCCAAGATCATCCCGTCCCGCGGCGCCTGGCTCGAGTTCGAGATCGACAAGAAGGACATGGTCGGCGTCCGCATCGACCGCAAGCGCAAGCAGTCGGTCACCGTGCTGCTCAAGGCGCTGGGCTGGGACGACGCCAAGATCCTCGAGGAGCTCGGTCAGTACGAGTCCATCCGGTTGACGCTGGAGAAGGACCACACGGCCGGCCAGGACGACGCGCTGCTCGACATCTACCGCAAGCTGCGGCCGGGCGAGCCGCCGACCCGCGAGGCGGCGCAGACCCTGCTCGACAACCTGTACTTCAACCCCAAGCGCTACGACCTGGCCAAGGTCGGCCGCTACAAGGTCAACAAGAAGCTGGGTCTCGAGCACGACCTCTCGCAGGGCACGTTGACCGTCGACGACATCGTGTCGGCGATCCGGTACATCGTGGCGCTGCATGCGGGCGAGACCGAGTTCGCCGGCGCCGGCGGTTCGCCGGTGCGCGCAGAGGTCGACGACATCGACCACTTCGGCAACCGGCGGCTGCGCACGGTCGGCGAGCTCATCCAGAACCAGGTCCGTACGGGTCTGGCGCGGATGGAGCGCGTCGTCCGAGAGCGCATGACCACCCAGGACGTCGAGGCGATCACGCCGCAGACGCTGATCAACATCCGGCCGGTCGTCGCCTCCATCAAGGAGTTCTTCGGCACCAGCCAGCTGTCGCAGTTCATGGACCAGACCAACCCGCTCGCCGGTCTGACCCACAAGCGTCGGCTCTCGGCTCTCGGCCCCGGTGGCCTGTCCCGTGAGCGGGCCGGCTTCGAGGTCCGCGACGTCCACCCCTCGCACTACGGCCGAATGTGCCCGATCGAGACCCCTGAGGGCCCGAACATCGGCCTGATCGGCTCCCTCGCGTCGTACGGGCGGATCAACGCGTTCGGCTTCGTGGAGACCCCGTACCGCCGGGTCAAGAACGGCAAGGTCAGCGACCAGGTCGACTACCTGACCGCCGACGAGGAGGACCTGCACGTCATCGCGCAGGCCAATGCGCCGCTCGCGCCCGACAACTCGTTCTCCGAGGGGCGCGTCCTGGTCCGCCGGAAGGCGGGCGAGGTCGACTACATCCCGGCCAACGACGTCGACTACATGGACGTCTCGCCGCGGCAGATGGTGTCGGTCGCGACCGCGATGATCCCGTTCCTCGAGCACGACGACGCCAACCGGGCGCTGATGGGGTCCAACATGCAGCGCCAGTCGGTGCCGCTGCTGCGCTCCGAGGCACCGCTGGTCGGCACCGGCATGGAGTTCCGTGCCGCCGTCGACGCCGGCGACGTCATCACCGCGCAGGCGGCTGGTGTCGTCACCGAGGTCTCGGCCGACGCGATCACGGTCGCCCAGGACGACGGCGCCCACCGCACCTACCGGGTGGCCAAGTTCCAGCGCTCCAACCAGGGCACCTGCTACAACCAGAAGCCCCTGGTCAACGAGGGCGACCGGGTCGAGGCGGGGCACGTCATCGCCGACGGTCCGTGCACCGAGGACGGCGAGATGGCCCTCGGGCGCAACCTGCTCGTGGCGTTCATGCCGTGGGAGGGCCACAACTACGAGGACGCGATCATCCTGTCCAGCCGTCTGGTGCAGGACGACGTCCTCTCCTCGATCCACATCGAGGAGCACGAGGTCGACGCCCGCGACACCAAGCTCGGCCCCGAGGAGATCACCCGGGACATCCCGAACGTCTCCGAGGAGGTCCTGGCCGACCTCGACGACCGCGGCATCATCCGCGTGGGCGCCGACGTCGTCCCCGGCGACGTCCTGGTCGGCAAGGTCACGCCCAAGGGCGAGACCGAGTTGACGCCCGAGGAGCGGCTGCTGCGGGCGATCTTCGGCGAGAAGGCGCGCGAGGTGCGCGACACCTCGCTCAAGGTGCCGCACGGTGAGATGGGCAAGGTGATCGGCGTCCGGCTGTTCGAGCGCGACAACGGCGACGAGCTGCCGCCCGGCGTCAACCAGCTGGTCCGGGTCTACGTCGCCCAGAAGCGCAAGATCACCGACGGCGACAAGCTGGCCGGCCGGCACGGCAACAAGGGCGTCATCTCCAAGATCCTCCCGGTCGAGGACATGCCGTTCCTCGAGGACGGCACCCCGGTCGACATCGTGCTCAACCCGCTCGGCGTGCCGGGCCGGATGAACGTCGGCCAGGTCCTTGAGACCCACCTCGGGTGGGCCGCCAAGTCCGGCTGGAAGGTCGAGGGCAACCCCGACTGGTCGCGCAACCTGCCTCAGCAGGCCCGCGAGGTCGAGCCGGGAACGGTGGTCGCTTCGCCGGTGTTCGACGGTGCGCGCGAGGAGGAGATCACCGGCCTGCTCGCCTCGACCTACCCCAACCACGACGGCAACCAGATGGTGAACGGCGACGGCAAGGCACGACTGTTCGACGGTCGTACGGGTGAGCCCTTCAAGGACCCGATCTCGGTCGGGTACATCTACATCTTGAAGCTGCTCCACCTGGTCGACGACAAGATCCACGCACGGTCCACCGGCCCGTACTCGATGATCACCCAGCAGCCGCTGGGCGGCAAGGCGCAGTTCGGTGGGCAGCGGTTCGGCGAGATGGAGGTCTGGGCGCTCGAGGCCTACGGCGCGGCGTACGCGTTGCAGGAGCTGCTCACGATCAAGTCCGACGACGTGCTCGGTCGCGTGAAGGTCTACGAGGCCATCGTCAAGGGCGAGAACATCCCCGAGCCGGGCATTCCCGAGTCGTTCAAGGTGCTCATCAAGGAGATGCAGTCGCTGTGCCTCAACGTCGAGGTGCTCTCCAGCGACGGCATGTCGGTCGAGCTCCGTGACACCGACGAGGACGTCTTCCGCGCAGCGGAAGAACTGGGCATCGACCTGTCCAGGCGTGAGCCGAGCAGCGTCGAAGAGGTCTGACGCAGGCCGGCCGGTGAGGGCACCCCTCGCCGGCCGGGCACGGCAGACCACCCCCTGCACCACCTGATGAAGACACGACCGAAAGACGGGTAACCAAGTGCTCGACGTCAACTTCTTCGACGAGCTGCGCATCGGCCTCGCCACCGCGGAGGACATCCGGCAGTGGTCCCACGGCGAGGTCAAGAAGCCGGAGACCATCAACTACCGCACGCTCAAGCCCGAGAAGGACGGCCTCTTCTGCGAGAAGATCTTCGGGCCGACCCGCGACTGGGAGTGCTACTGCGGGAAGTACAAGCGCGTCCGCTTCAAGGGCATCATCT
>DAIPJR010000175.1:0-4743 GCA_036770165.1 Actinomycetes bacterium
AGGTCGGCCGCGGCCGACGCGATCGACAGCGCGACGGCCAGGTCGGTGGCAGGCTCGGCCAGCCGCACCCCGCCCACCGTCGCGACATAGACGTCGGAGCTGCCGAGGCGCACCTTGCCGCGTCGCTCGAGCACGGCGAGCACCATCGCCACGCGGGCGGTGTCGAGACCGGACGTCGCGCGGCGGGGCGTGGCCAGGGTGCTCGGTGCCACCAGGGCCTGCACCTCGGCGACCAGCGGCCGGCGGCCCTCGAGGGTCACCGTCACGCAGGTGCCCGTCGCGGGCCCGAGGCCGTGCGACAGGAACAGCCCGCTCGGGTCGGGCAGGCCGGTGATGCCGTCGTCGCCGAGGTCGAAGCAGCCCACCTCGTCGGCCGGTCCGTACCGATTCTTGACCGCTCGGATCACCCGCAGCCGGGAGTGGTGCTCCCCCTCGAAGTACAGGACGACGTCCACGAGGTGCTCCAGGACCCGCGGTCCGGCGATCGACCCGTCCTTGGTCACGTGGCCGACGAGGATCGTCGCGATGTCGCGCTCCTTGGCCACCCGGATCAGGGCGCCGGCGACCTCGCGCACCTGGGTGACCCCGCCCGGAGCGCCGTCGGCCTCGGCGCTCGACACGGTCTGCACCGAGTCGACCACCAGGACGTCAGGGCGCACCGCGTCGACGTGCCCGAGGACGGCACCCAGCTCGGTCTCGGCCGCGAGGTACAGCGCCGGGTCGATCGCGTCGATGCGTCCGGCCCGCAGCCGCACCTGGGCGACCGACTCCTCGCCGGTGATGTAGAGCGCCCGCTGACCGCTGCGGGCCGCCTGCGCTGCGACCTCCAGCAGGAGCGTGGACTTGCCCACCCCGGGCTCGCCGGCGAGCAGGACGACGGCACCGGGGACCAGGCCGCCGCCGAGCACGCGGTCCAGCTCGCCCACCCCGGTCGTACGCGAGAGCGCGGCCTCGATGTCGACGTCGCCGATCGGGACCGCGTCGGTGGTGACCGGACCGGCGGAGACCTGTCGGAGCCTTGGGCCGCCGACGACCTCGACGGTGCCCCAGGCCTGGCACTCGCCGCAGCGGCCGACCCACTTGACCGCCTGCCAGCCGCACTCGCCGCAGCGATAGGCAGCCTTCTGGGCAGCAGGTGCTTTGGCCATGGCGCGGAGAGTACGCGGCTCTTCCGACAGGGTGCGGTAGGGCCCCTAGCGGATGTCGGTCGAGCTGGGCTCGTCGACCGCGCGCTGGTCGGCAGCCTCGCGCTGGTCAACCAAGATGGCGACGGCGTCCCAGAGGCCGCCGTCCTCAGGTCCGGAACCGAGCAGGCCGGCCGCCTCCACGATCAGGTGCTGGGCGTCGCGGAGCAGGTCGGCGGCACGGTCCGGACCCTTCGGGTGGCGTGCCTTCTTGGCGATCTTGGGTAGAGCTCCCGAGGGTCGCATAGCTGCACGTTCTCACCTTCGGAGGCCGAGTCAAAGTAACTGCGCGTGAACGATTCCTGACGGCTTGGAGCCATGAGGAACCCTTGGCCGCCTGTTTGCCGGTCGTTAAGGCGCTGGGTCGGCCGGGTGCGGGGCCAGCAGGCCGCGCCCGCGGCGACCTCCGGACGCCATTCGCTGGTCGCACAGCCGGGCCAGCTCGGCGTAGCCGGCCGCACCCATCAGGGCGGTGAGCTCGGGTGCGTTGGACCGGAACACCGGCTCGCGGCCGACGTGCGCCTCGGTGTTGCCCGAGCAGTACCAGGACAGGTCGTGCCCGCCGGGACCCCAGCCTCGACGGTCGTACTCGCCGATCACGACGACCAGGACCTCGCTGCCGTCCGTACGCGTGACGCGGTCGAAGGTCCGGCGGATGGGCAGCTGCCAGCAGACGTCGGGCTTCGTCTCGAGCGGGTGGACCCCCTGCCGCAGGGCGAGCCCGTGCAGCGCGCAGCCGGCGCCGCCGTCGAACCCTGGCCGGTTGAGGAACACGCAGGCGCCGTCGACGACCCGGGTCTTTCGCGCGCCCTCCTCGTCGGTCTCCACGAGCTTCTTGGCGCCGTGGTACTGCCAGGTCTGCGGGGTCAGCTCCTTGGCGTGGCGGAGCGTCCGCTTCTCGTCCGCCTTCTCCGAGAAGTGCGCCCCGAGGGTGCAGCAGCCGTCGTCGGGCCGGCCCTCGAGCACGCCGGCGCAGCCGGAGCCGTAGATGCACGTCCAGGACGAGGTCAGCCAGGTGAGGTCGCAGCGGAACAGCTGGCCGTCGTCGGCGGGATCGACGAACTCCACCCAGGCACGCGGGAAGTCGAGGTCTACTTCGGGCACCGGGTCAGCGTACGGCCCGGCCGGGCGGATACCGTCACGACCATGCGCCTCGGGGTACTCGACGTCGGGTCCAACACCGTGCACCTGCTCGTGGTCGACGCGCACGCGGGCGCCCCGCCGATCCCGGCGTTCTCGTACAAGACCGAGCTGCGGCTCGCCGAGCTGCTCGACTCCACCGGCCGGATCGGCAGCCGCGGGTCCGAGCAGCTGGTGTCGTTCGTGACCGAGGCGCTGCAGCAGGCCGAGGACAAGGGCGTCGAGGAGATGCTGGCGTTCGCCACCTCGGCGGTGCGCGAGGCGCCCAACGGCGACGAGGTGCTCGACCGGGTGCGCGCGTCGGGTGGCGTCGACCTGCAGGTGCTGTCCGGCGAGGACGAGGCGCGGCTGACCTTCCTGGCCGTACGCCGCTGGTACGGCTGGTCGTCGGGTCGGCTGCTCGTCCTCGACATCGGCGGCGGCTCCCTCGAGGTGGCCACCGGTGCCGACGAGGAGCCCGACGCGGCCAACTCGCTCCCCCTGGGTGCCGGCCGCCTGACCCGGGACCTGCTGCCCAACGACCCGCCCCGCAAGGACGAGGTCAAGGCCCTGCGCAAGCACGTGCGGGCCGTCTTCGCGCGCGACCTCGGCCGGGTCATCCGGGCCGGCGCGCCCGACCGGGTCGTCGGGACGTCCAAGACGTTCCGGTCGCTGGCCCGGCTGGCGGGGGCCGCTCCGTCGACCGACGGGCCGTACGTGCGCCGGGTGCTGCGCCACCGGGATCTGTTGGAGTGGCTGCCCCGGCTGGCGACGATGTCCACGGCGGACCGGGCGCACCTTCCCGGGGTGTCGACGGGACGGGCGCGGCAGCTGCTCGCGGGCGCGGTCGTCGCGGACGCCGCGATGGACCTGCTGGCTGTTGACGAGCTCGAGATCTGTCCCTGGGCCTTGCGCGAGGGCGTCATCCTTCGGCGGCTCGACCAGCTCGCGTAGCTGCTCTGCCCCTGGTTCTGCCGCTTGCTGTCCACCGGCCGAACGTCTTTCCACAGCCGACCGTCCCGGGTGTTGATCTCTCGTTCTCGTCGACGTATGGTTCGAACACCTGTTCGACTCGACGTGTGGGAGGTGGACCGATGAGCGCGGCGACCCTGTCGTTCCTGCCCTCACCGGTCGACCTCGCGCGCCAGCTCGCCGAGGCCGATCCGGGGCCGGACATGATCGCGATGCTCGGCCTCCTGGACCCTGCCTCGATGAGCGCCGACGACCGGCTCTACGTCGTGCAGGCGTGGGAACGGGTGTGTGCCTGGGCCGCTGCCCAGGCACAGGCGGCGGTGGCCGCGTTCAGCGGGCCGGCGGTGGGTGGCGGCGCCGCAGCCGGCGACGGTCTCGAGCTCGGTCGCGACGAGTTGGCGGCTGCCCTGCGGCTGGGCCGAGGCACGGCGCAGACCCGGATGGACCACGCCCGGGTGCTGCTCGACCGCCTGCCGGCGACCCTCGCCCTGCTCGAGTCCGGGGACATCTCGGAGCGGCATGCGCGGGAGATCGCCGAGGCCTGCAAGGAGCTCAGCCGCGAGCAGGCCGCAGTCGTGGAGGCTCGGGTGCTCCCGAGGGCTCCGGAGCTGACCGTCGCCGAGCTGCGGCCTCGGCTGCGTAGGGCCGTGGCAGCCGCTGATCCGCGGACGTTCGAGGCGGCACACGCCAGGGCGGCCAAGGAACGGCGGGTCGTGATGTGGCCGGAGCCCGACGGGATGGCCACGGTGGCCGCGACCATGCCGGCCGCCGACGCCAAGACCGTCTTCCTGGCCCTCGACTCGCTGGCCCGGGTGCCAGCCACAGATGCGGCCCGGGTGCCAGCCCCAGATGTCCAGGCAGCCCACGACGATGCCCGTGGGATCGATGCCCGTGGGATCGATGCCCGCCGGGCGGATGCGTTGCTGGCCCTCGCGGCCGCTGCCCTCGCCGACCCGAACCTCCCGCAGGCGCACGGGCGGCGGGTCCAGGTGCAGGTCGTGATGGACCCGAGCACCCTGCTCCGGTTCAACGAGCAGCCGGCCGAGCTCGTCGGCTACGGCCCTATTCCTGCAGTGGTCGCCCGGGCTCTGGCTGCCGACGGCACCTGGCAACGGTTGGTTGCCGAACCGGTGACCGGGCACCTGCTCGACTACGGCGAGACGGTCTACCGCCCGCCTCAAGTCCTCAAGGACTTCCTGCAGGCGCGCGACGTCACCTGCCAGTTCCCCGGCTGCGGGATGCCGGCCTACCGCTCCGAGCTCGACCACATCGTCCCCTTCGGGTCCGCTGGCGGCCGGACCAGCGCGTCCGGGATGTGCGCTCTCTGCAAGCGCCACCATCAGGCCAAGACGAAGTACGGCTGGCAGCTCGAACGTCTCGACGACGGCACCCTGCGCTGGACCAGTCCCGAGGGCCGGGTCTACGACGTACCGCAGACCGACCATCGCCCCGACGCATGAGGCCCGAC
>DAIPJR010000176.1:0-4739 GCA_036770165.1 Actinomycetes bacterium
CGAGCAGCCGGTCGAGCACCTGGAAGTAGCTGGGCCAGAACGAGTAGCCGACCGCCTCGATCATCTCCACCGACAGCACAGCGTCGTACACGCCCGTGGCTGCGCGGTAGTCGCACAGGTCGATCGTGACCCGGTCGCTCAGCCCTGCGTCCGCCACCCGCTGCCGGGCCAACACCTGCTGCTCCTCGGACAGGGTGATGGACCGTACGGTGGCCCCTCGCCGGGCAGCGCGGATCGCGAGCTCGCCCCATCCGGTGCCGATCTCGAGGACCCGGCTGCCGGCCCGCACGCCTGCGCCGTCGAGCAGGCGGTCGATCTTGCGGTGCTGCGCCTCGAGCAGTGCCGTGCCGGAGGTCAGCGGCTGGCCGAGCTCCTCCCCGCCGAAGAGCGCGGACGAGTAGGTCATGCTCTCGTCGAGGAACAGCGCGAACAGGTCGTTCGACAGGTCGTAGTGACGCGAGATGTTGTTGCGGGCGTTGGCTTCCGTGCCGTGCTCGCTCGACGGCTGGTGCTGCACGGCCAGGTCGCGCAGCCGCTGCAGGGGCGGTGGCACGAGGCTGGCCATGCGCCGCGCGAACACGGTCAGGACCCCCGCGAGGTCGTCGGCGGTCCAGTCGCCGGCCTGGTACGCCTCGCCGAACCCGATCAGCCCGCCGGCGCCCACCCGCCGGAAGAAGGACTCGGGTCGGACCAGGTCCATGACCGGGCCGTCGAGCCCGCCTGCGCCGAGGACGTGCCCGTCCGGCAGCAGCACGCGCACCGGGAGCCTCCTCACGACGCGCTCGAACAGGGCCTTCGCGACGCGCGACCGCACCCCGCCCGATGGGACCGTGACGATGTCCGGCCAGAGCCGGGGGTCGGCGAGGGTCGCCTGGGTCTGATGACGCTCGATCGTGTGGCTCATCGGACGGTCTCCTGTACGTGGGCCGGTGCGTGGTCTGCGGCCGGACGGGCGGGTCGAGGGACGACGGGCAGGCGACGCAGCCAGAGCCGTACCCCCTGGCTGCGGATCCGCAGCGCGACGGCTGCAGTGACCCATGGCGCACCTACGGCAGCGCGCAGCAGACCGAGCGAGGTCGCGGGACGGCGCCGACCGCGCACCGTTGCCACGAACGGGCGCCCCTCGTCGCGGTGCAGCGTGATCGTGAGGGCGAGCTCCTCGCCCGGTACCGGAAGGCTCATCTGGTACTCGCCGTCGACGGGGTAGAACGGGGACACGTAGAACTGCTTCGCGGTGCGCGCCCGGCCACGCGTGTCAGTACGCAGCAGGTAGCAGTGCCGGCCGCCGTACGTGTTGTGCACCTCGGCCACGACGCACACGAGGCCGCCATCAGGACCGAAGCACCAGAACACCGACAACGGGTTGAACACGTAGCCGAAGGTGCGGGCGTTGGCCAGCATGAGGATCTGGCCGCCCTGGAGGTCGACGCCCTCCGACACGAGGTAGGCGTCGAGGTTGCCGCGCAAGGTGCCGGCCGGGTCACCGACATGGTCACGTGCCTCGAACCGCGCGAGGGGCCGCAGCGCCAGTGGCACGCGGGGGAGCCGGTCGAGGTCGACCAGCCACTGGTAGCTGCGGTAGGTGAACGCGTTGCGCAGCGGGGTCGTCCGTACGTGGCTGACCTCGGTGTCGTAGATCGCCGCGGTCACCAGCCGCCGCCCAGCTTCTGCGCCGCGCGGAACCCGGACAGGCAGCCGTCCTCGTGGAAGCCCCACCCGTGGTACGCCCCTGCGAACGCGACCCGAGCAGTGTCGAGCTCGCCGAGCCTGGCCTGCGCGGCGACCGACTCAGGGGTGTAGACCGGGTGGTGGTAGACCATCCGTGCGAGCACGGATGCCGGGTCCACGTCCCTGGCCCCGCCGAGGGTGACCACGAAGCGCTCGCGACCGGGCAGCTGCTGGAGCCGGGTCATGTCGTAGCTCACCAGCACGCGGTCCGCCCGGTCCCGGCAGGATCTCATCCGGTAGTTCCACGAGGCTTGGGCGCGCCCGCTGCGTGGGAGCACGGACTCGTCGGTGTGCAGGACCGTCTCGTTCCGCGAGTACCGGAAGGCGCCGAGCACCTCACGCTCGGCACGCGTCGGCTCGGCGAGCAGCGCAAGGGCCTGGTCCGGGTGAGTGGCCACGACGGCGGCGTCGTAGGTCTGCACGCAGTCGCTGTCGTCGCGCACCTCGACGCGGTCCGCGAAGCGGCGCAGCTCCCGTACCGGCGTCGAAGTCGAGACCGCCGTCAGATCCTTGGCGACCTTGTCGACGTAGGTGCGCGAGCCGCCGGTGACCGTGCGCCACTGCGGCGAGCCGGTGACCGACAGCATCCCGTGGTGCAGCAGGAACGCGAACAGGTAGCGCGCGGGGTAGTCCAGCGCGAGCTCGGGCGCGCACGACCACACCGCGGACACCACCGGCGTCATGAAGTGGGAGACGAAGTACTGCGAGTAGCCGCCGGCCGCGAGGAACTCGCCCAAGGTCTGCTCGGGGGCGGTCTCGTCGGTGAGCAGGGCGCGGGCCGCCCGGTGGAATCGCGGCACCTCGGTGAGCATGCGCAGGTACCTCGGCCGTACGACCGAGCTGGGCTGAGCGAACAGCCCGCCGAGGCCCCGCGCACCGGCGTACTCGAGCCCGCACCCCTCGCACCGGACCGACATGCTCATGTCCGAGTCCTGGGTGGTGACACCGACCTCGGCGAACAGCCGCAGCAGGGTGGGGTACGTCTCGCGGTTGTGCACGATGAAGCCGGTGTCGACGGCGACGGACCCACCAGTCGGCCGCGCGATGTCGTGGGTGTGCGCGTGGCCGCCCAACCGGTCATCGGCCTCGTAGAGAGTGACGTCCGCCGAGGGCTGCAGAGCCCAGGCGGCGGTGAGGCCGGAGACTCCGCTGCCGATGACAGCGACCCGTCTCCGGTCGCTGGTTGCGTACGTCATCCGAGCGTCGACTCCGCTTCGCTAGAGCTTCAGGTGCACCCCCTCGTCGGGGATCCGGTATGGGTGGTTCGTCACCATCGTGAGGGAGGATTGGTCGGTCCGCTCGTCGAGACCGCTCGTCACGAAGTAGCTGGTCAGCCCCTGCCACAGCGCTGCCCGGCGCAGCATCGGGTGGCCGTCCCCGCGGATCTCGACCCGGCGCACGGACGCCAGGGGAGCGGCACGCTCGGCGAGCGCCAGCGAGGCCGCGGGATCGGTGGTGCGGTCCTGCGACCCGTGCAGGATCAGCACGGAGCGACCGCGGAGACCCTCGTACGGCTCGTCGGGCGGGAGCCAGGGCGCCAGGGCGACCACGGTGCGGACGGACGCGTCACCGGCGACCCGGATCGCGGTACGGCCGCCCATCGAGTGCCCGACCAGCGCGACGGGGACGTCCCCATGCCGGCTGCGCACCTCGTCGAGCGCCCACCGCACGTCCTCGACCGGGGAAGCCTCGTCCCCGTTCCAGCCGCGGTAGCGGTACCGGACGGTCCACACGGCCAGGCCGTCGTCAGCACCCGCCACGTGCAGGGAGCGGGCAAAAGGGATCATCCGGACAGCGCTGAGGTGCCAGGGGCGTGATCGGGCGTGGCTGCGGACCCGGCCGCCGGGAAGGACGAGGGCGACCGCACGCGTCTGGCCCGAGACGGCACGGACGCTGAGGCCGGCTGTGGGCGGTCGGGAGAGCATGGATCCACCTTGCCTGATCAAGCCGGGGTCGCAAGCCGCCGACCATCTATCGGTGGAGACCCTTCGCCGATCGAGTCGTTTCGACTCGACGGTCAACGACGTGCTGCCCGCCGTGTGCGCGCTGCTCGCCGCCACGACGGCCGTGCTCGCGGTGGGCAACCTGTTCGTACCGGAGTCGCGCCCGCGCGCGGTGATGCCCTGGGTGGCCGGGGGGACGACCGTCGTCCTGCTCGTCCTGCTGGCCGTGCTCAGCCGGCACCGGCTCCCCGAGCACTGGGCGCACCCGCTCACGTCGACGATCTGCGTCGTCCTCGGCGCCGAGTCGACCCTGCACCTGTACCTCGGCCACGAGGCCTGGTTCAGCAGCAACATCATGATGATCGTCGTGGGTGCCGGTGCGGTGATCCTCGACCTCCGCTGGCTCGCGGGGACGATCGCCGCGACGGTCGCCGTCTGGGCGGTCGGGATGACCGAGATCGGGTGGCCGCAGCGCGAGCACTGGGTGCTGGGCGTCGCCGCGGCCGCCGTGCTCGGGCTCGCCATCAACGTCATGCGGCGCAACTCGCTCGACCGGCTCTTCCGGACCGTCGAACGGGCCGAGCGTGCGTCGGTCGAGGACGACCTCACCGGCCTGCTCAACCGCCGTGGGATCGCCCTCGTGGGCGCCCAGATCGTGGCGTCGGCACGCCGCTCCGGCAACGGCGTCCACTGCGTCTTCCTCGACGTCGACGGGCTCAAGGACGTCAACGACCGCCTCGGCCACTCCGCCGGCGACCGGGTCCTGCTCGCGGTGGCCGACGCCATCCGGCTGACCGTGCGCAGCGGCGACGTCGTCGCTCGCTGGGGCGGGGACGAGTTCTGCGTCGTCGGACCAGGACCGGGCACCGCACCCATCGACCTCGAGAAGCGCGTCGCCGCCAAGGTCCTCGAGCTGCCACCGGAGAACGTGCCGGGCTGGCGTCCGCAGGTCAGCGCCGGATCCGCCATGCTCGCCCCATGGGACGACGGCGACCTCACCTCCCTGCTGGACCAGGCGGACCGGGAGATGTACCGCCGACGGGGGCTGCGCCGCGAGGTGCCGCTCGA
>DAIPJR010000177.1:0-4718 GCA_036770165.1 Actinomycetes bacterium
AGGGACTTCTCGACCTCGTGGACCGACAGGCCCACCTTCGAGTCGGCCCGGTTGAGCAGGATCTGCCAGCGTTCTCTCGGGAAGTTGAGGAGGTCCAGGGTCTCGAGCGTCAGCTTCAGGTTCTTGATCGCGGGGATGTCCAGCGTCGCCAGGTTGGCGATGATGTCGCTCTGGTCGAACGCGGCGAGGACCTGGTCGTCGAAGGCCGGCGGGGTGTCCACGACGACGTAGTCGAAGGACGCCTTGAGGATGGTGAGGATCTGTGTGATCAGCTCGGCCGGGATCGACGACGCCGTGCCCGGTTCGACCGGCGCGACCAGCGTCGTGAGCCCCGGCGAGTGCGGCGTGAGCAGCGACCGGAGGCCCTCGGCGTCCAGGCTCTCGCCGAGCGGGATCGCGTCGGCGATCGTGTGCACGGGGAACAGCTGCAGCGCGATGGCGACGTCGCCGAAGGCGAGGTCCAGGTCGAGCAGGCACACCTGGCGCCGCCCCCGGTCGGCCAGGACTGCGGCCAGGTTGGTCGCTAGCGTGGTCTTGCCGCAGCCGCCCTTGGCCGAGAAGACGGTCACCACGCGGCCTTGCGGTGCGTGGTCGTCGACGGCGCCGGCCGCGGCCGTGCGGCGCAGGCTCCGGCTCAGCTGATGGGTCCGGCGCACCGCGACGCCGAGCGCCGGCAGGTCGCGCTCCTCCACCACCTCGCGCACACCGGCGCGCAGGGCCTCGGCGAGGATCGACGTGTCGATGCGCCGGCGGACGAGGACCACGCCGAGACTCGGCCGGCTCAGCCGCATGTTCTCGGCGATGCCGAGGGCGGTGTGCAGGTCGACCGTCGAGCCGAGCACGACGACGTCCTCGTTCGGGTTGGCATCCAGGTGCCGGCGCAGGGCGTCGACGGACCCGAGCACCTCTGCGTCCGAGCCGAGCGAGGTGCGCAGCGTCTCCGCCGCGGTGGGGTCGAGGTCGACGATGACCGTCATGGCAACAGGTTCGAGGAGTCGATGCGGCCCCCGGGGGCGACCTTGGAGGACGGCGTCAGCAGGGCGAAGTAGAGGGAGCCCTTCTGCGCGGCGTGGATCAACCGGGTCGCCTGGTCCTGCGTCACGGCGAGGGTGATGATCGTCTTCGGGATCTGCTCGGTGTTCTGCTGGCCGGTCGTGTCCGTGCTGGTCTGCGTCACGACCGAGGTGTTACCCACTCCGATCACCGTCACGCGCGGCAGCAGCACCTCGGTCGCGTCCGGAAGCCGCGCCTGGGTGTTCGGGTCGGTGTTCGCCACCGTGACGAAGACGGCGACCTCCGAACCGTTCGTGACGAACCCGGCGACCCGCTCCGGGTCGCCCAGCTGCACGCTCACCGCCATCAGCCCCGCCGGGATCGGGAGGGCGGCCACGCTCGCCGAGCTGCCGAACTGCTGCTGCAGGAGCTGCTCGCCGGGGAAGATCGGTGCGAGCGCCACCAGGGCGCGCACCGGCGCGAGGTCCGAGAGCGCACCGCCGGCCACCGAGCTGCTCGCGACGTCGCGGAGCGACACCGAGCTCGACCCGACGAGCGACGACGCCGTGGTACCGGCTGGGATCTCGGCCACGGCCACGAGGACGCGCCGTAGCTGCTGTCCCTGGGTCGCGCGCTGGTCGGCGCCGTGCGCGTACAGCAGCACCAGGGTCGCCCCGAGACCGGCCAGAACCACCGCAGCGATCAACAGCAGAGTTCGGCGTCCCATGGTCCCTCTCACCCGACCGGCAGCGTGGCAGCAGCCGTGCCAGCAATCATGAGGCTACAGACGTCTTCGACGTCGCGGGACCGGACCGCGACGAGACCAGTTCGTGACCGGGCGCCTCGGCGGCGCCGCTACGACTCGTACAGACCCGTGACGTCGTCGGCGAAGTCCTTCATCACCACGCCGCGCTTGAGCTTGAGGGTCGGGGTCAGCTGCCCGCCCTCCTCGGTGAAGTCGACGGGGAGGATCACGAACTTCTTGATCGCCTCGGCCTTGGACACGGCCAGGTTGGCGTCGTCGACCGCGGCCTGCATGGCCGCGACGACGGCCGCGTCGTGGACCAGGGAGGCGACCGGGGTGTCCGCGGGACGGTCGTGAGCGGCGAGCCAGCCGGGGAGCGCCTCGACGTCCAACGTGATCAGCGCGGCGATGTAGGGCCGGTTGTCCCCGACGACCATGCACTGGGAGACCAGCGCGTGCGCGCGGATACGGTCCTCGAGGACCGCCGGCGCGACGTTCTTCCCGGCCGCGGTCACCAGGATCTCCTTCTTTCGCCCGGTGATCGTCAGGAACCCGTCGGCGTCCAGCTCGCCGATGTCGCCGCTCCGGAACCAGCCGTCGTCGAAGACCGCCTTGGTGTCCGCGTCGTTGTTCCAGTACCCGACGAAGATGTGCGCTCCGCTCAGCTCGACCTCGCCGTCTGCGGCGATCCGCACGCCACAGCCCGGGATCGGCTGCCCGACGCTGCCGATCCGGATGGCGCCCGGCCGGTTGACCGTCGACGCGGCGGCCGTCTCGGTCAGGCCGTAGCCCTCGAGGATGGTCACGCCGATGCCGCGGAAGAAGTGACCGAGGCGGGCCCCCAGCGGGGCGCCCCCGGAGACGGCGAACTCGACCTTGCCGCCCATCAGGGCCCGCAGCTTGCCGTAGACCAGTCGGTCGAAGAGCGCGTGCTGCACCCGGAGGGCGACGCCGGCCCCACCCTTGTCCAGGGCCTCGCTGTACGAGATCGCGACGTCGGCCGCGCGGTCGAAGATCCGCCCCTTCCCGTCGGCGGTGGCCTTGGCCTGAGCGCCGTTGAAGATCTTCTCGAAGACCCGCGGCACGGACAGCAGGAACGTCGGCTGGAACACGGCGAGGTCGGGCAGCAGCGCCTTGGCGTCCGCGGTGTGCCCCATGGTGACGCCCGAGCTGACGCAGCCGATCTCGATGGCCCGAGCGAACACGTGGGCCAGTGGCAGGAACAGCAGCGTCGACCGGCCGGGGGCGAAGACGCCGCCCAGGCCGGCGACGACGTTGTCCGCCCCTGACTGGAAGTTGCGGTGCGTGAGCTCGCAGCCCTTGGGGCGGCCGGTCGTGCCCGAGGTGTAGATCAGCGTCGCCAGGCTGTCGGCCCGCAACGTCCGTCGGCGTTCCTCGAGCTCGGCGTCGGAGATGTCGCGCCCGGCAGCGACCAGGGCCTCGAGCGAGTCGGCGTCGAACGACCACACGTGCGCGAGGTCGGGCAGCGACGCGCGCACCGACTCGACGACCTCGGCATGCGCGGGCTGCTCGACGAAGCAGCCGACGGCCGCGGCGTCGCTGAGGATCCACTGCACCTGTTCCGCCGACGACGTCTCGTAGATGGGAACCGGTACGGCCCCGGCCGCCCACAGGGCGAAGTCGGCGAGCGTCCACTCGTACCTGGTGCGGGACATGATCGCGACGCGAGCGCCCGGCTGGACCCCGGACGCCATCAGTCCCTTGGCCAGCGACGACACCTCGGCCAGGAAGTCGCGACAGGTGACGTCCTCCCACCGACCGTCGGTCTGCCGGCGGAACTGGACCCGGTGCGGCGACCTGATCGCGTTGTCGACCACCAGGTCGGAGAGGTTGGCCTCGTCGGGCACGGCCACCATGGCCGGCACAGTCAGCTCACGCACGCTGTACTCCCTGCTCGGTATCGGTACGTCTTGGTGCGTCTCGGTGGGCCGCGGTGGGGCCGGTGGGAAACCTGGCATCCTCGTCCGGTGCCGACGGTAGACCTCATCGACGAGACGTACGTCGTCGCAGCCCCCGAAGCTGTCGCAGCGGCGATCCACGACCGTGCTCGATGGGCGATCTGGTGGCCCGGGCTCACGCTGACCGTCTTCATGGACAGGGGCGTCGCCGGGATCCGCTGGTCGGTCGCCGGACCGCTCGTCGGGAGCGCGGAGCTGTGGCTGGAGCCGGTCGGCGACGGCGTGGTCGTCCACTACTACCTGCGGGTCGACCCGGCCCGGCCGGTGCGTTCCCCGGACCGAGTACGGCGAAGGCACGCTCTGGCGTGGAAGCAGCACGCGAACCGGCTCAAGGACGAGCTCGAGGGCGGCCGGTCGGCGGGCGAGCCTAGGGTCAAGAACCAGGCCGAGGGTGCCGAGGAAGGGTAGGTGACGACCTCCGAGCTCCGCTGCCCAGCATGCGGCTCGCTCGTACGAGCGGGCATGGCCTGGTGCACGCTCTGCCATGCCGACGTCCGCTCGGACGAGGAGAAGGAAGCCGCTCGTCTCGAGGCCGAGAAGATCAGCGGTGCGGGCATCATGCTGCCGGCGGAGCTGGTCCTCAGCCCCGAGGAGAGCCTCGTCGCCGCGACACCGCCGCGCGGCAAGCACGCGCGGCCATCCACCCTCCCGGCGCTCCCGGCACTGCCTGCACTCCCGGCGCTGGCGGGGCTGCCCGGGAGCGTCGCTCCGGCTCGCGCCGCAGGGGCCGGGTCCGTCGACGTCGCCGAGCTCGACGCGCCCGCGGGCCCCTCGACCTCCGCCGAGACCGAGCAGAAGCTGGCCGAGCTCCGCGAGGCCGGGATCGACGTCGACGGCATGCTCGCGATGCTGTCGTCCAGCGGTTCGGGCGACCCGCTGCACGGCCTCGTCGACCGGCTCAGCTCCAAGGGATCGCGGGCGATCGCCGTGATCGTCGCGTCGACGGCGCTGGCCGCCGTGATCTTCGGCCTGATGTTCCTGCTCGGCTCGTTCTTCGGCTG
>DAIPJR010000178.1:0-4707 GCA_036770165.1 Actinomycetes bacterium
ACCAGGGCCTCGGCGTCCTCCTCATCTCGCACAACCTCAACGACGTCTTCCAGGTCGCCGACCGCATCGCCTGCCTCTACCTGGGGCGGATGGCAGCGCAGGTGCGCACAACCGATGTGACGCACGCCGAGGTCGTCCAGCTCATCACCACCGGGCGCAGCGCCTCGAGCCCCGGAAGTACCGGCTCCACCGCCGGGAACGGCCTCGAGGGAGGACCGGCATGACCGCGGAGACCGTCACCCCGGAGACGGCGCCCGGGCCAGCTGGATCTGCCAGGTCGGGCAACATCAACGACGCCGTCCACGACTACTTCGACAAGGTGCGTGGTGGCGACATCGGTTCGCTGCCGGCCGTCCTCGGCCTGGTGACGCTGGTCATCGTCTTCACCGCGCTGCAGCCCAAGAACTTCGCCGACGCCGGCAACTTCGCCAACCTGCTCACGCAGGCGACGGGCACGATCACGATCGCCATGGGGCTCGTGTTCGTCCTGCTGCTGGGCGAGATCGACCTGTCGGCCGGCTACAACGCTGGTGTCAGCGCGGCAGTCCTGGGCATCTTCCTGACCAACCATGGCTGGGCGTGGCCCTTCGCGGTGATCGCTTGCCTGCTCACCGGTGCGGTGATCGGCCTGACCATCGGTCTGCTCGTCGCGCTCCTCAAGATCCCCAGCTTCGTGGTCACGCTGGCGTTCTTCCTCGGCCTGCAGGGCGTCCTGCTGCTGGTCATCGGCGACGCCGGCACCATCCGCATCCACGACACCACGATCCAGGCGCTCACGTCCGGGCATCTGTCCGTCGTCGGCAGCTGGATCTTCTATGTCATCGTCGTGGCGCTCTACGCGCTCGCCACGCTGTGGTCGATCCTCGGCCGCCGCCGGTCCGGCCTGCCCACCCCGGATACGTCCGTGTGGGCTGCCAAGGTCGGCGCCATGGTCCTCGTCCTCGGCGTGCCGACGTACTTCCTCAACCAGGACCGCGGCTCGAACGGCGTCGTCATCAAGGGCACGCCCTACGTCGTACCGATGATCTTGATCCTGCTCGTGGGCCTCACGTTCCTGCTCCAGCGCACGGCCTTGGGCCGGCACATCTACGCGGTCGGGGGCAACGCCGAGGCGGCCCGGCGGGCCGGCATCAACGTGCCGGGCGTCAAGATCTTCTGCTTCATCATGGGCGGCACGCTGGCCGCTCTCGCCGGCATCGTCCTCGCCTCTCGTACCTTCTCGGTCTCGCCGCTCACCGGTGGTTCCACCACGCTGCTGTACGCCGTCGGCGCGGCCGTGATCGGTGGTACCAGCCTGTTCGGCGGGCGCGGCAAGATCAAGGACGCCGTGTTGGGCGGCCTGGTGATCGCGACGATCGACAACGGCATCTCCTACATCACGCAGACCGCCGGTGTCGTCTTCGTCGTGACGGCCCTGGTCCTGCTGCTCGCCGCAAGTGTCGACGCGCTGTCCCGGCGGCGTGCCGTCGCGACCGGACGCGCGTAGCAGGCCGCGTGACGCGTGGCTAACAGCCTGGCGGGGGCGACCCAGGACGAGGTCCGCCGGCACAATCTCGGCAACCTGCTCCAGCTCCTGCATGTCCACGGAGCGACGTCCCGCTCCGACCTCACGGCGCTCACCGGCCTCAACCGGAGCACCGTGGGGGCGCTGACGACCGAGCTGGCCGACGCCGGTCTGGTGTCGGAGCAGGCACCCGTCGGCCGCGGTGGGGCAGGTCGCCCGTCGATCATGGTGCGGCCGCAGACGCAGCGCGTCTACGTCCTCGCGTTCGACGTGGGCGTCGACCACATCATCGCGGCCCGGGTGGGGCTCGGCGGCGAGGTGCTCGACCGCCGCGAGCTGCGCCAGTCGAGGGGCGACTACCAGACCTCCAAGATCCTGCGGCACGTGGAGAAGCTCGGCCGGTCGGTCCTCGCCGGTGCCTCGTCCGACTCGGTGTGCGTCGGCATCGGGGCCGGCGTGTGCGGTGTCGTCTCGCACGCCAACGGCCTCGTGCGCTTCGCACCCAACCTCGGCTGGGTCGACGTGCCGTTCGGAGCGCAGATCGCGGACCGGCTGGCGACGTCGCTGCCGGTCGTCGTCGGCAACGATGCCGACCTCGGAGCCATCGCCGAGCACGTACGCGGAGCCGCGCAGGGCTCGCGCAACGTGATCTTCCTGTCCGGCGAGGTCGGTGTCGGCGGCGGCATCATCCTCGACGGGCGGGCGATGAGCGGTGCCGGCGGGTACGGCGGCGAGGTGGGCCACATGGCGGTCAACCCACGCGGGCGGCTCTGCCGGTGCGGCGCGCGCGGGTGCTGGGAGACCGAGGTGGGGGAGGAGGCAGCGCTCATCGCGGCCGGCCGACCCGACTCGACGATCGAGAACGTGGTGGCGCTCGCCGCCGCCGGTGACCGCCAGGCTCGCGCTGGGCTGCGCCGGGTCGGCGGCTGGCTCGGCATCGGCGTGGCCAACCTGGTCAACCTGTTCAACCCCGAGGTGGTCGTCTTCGGCGGGGTGTTCCGCGAGCTCTACCCCGCGACCGAGCCCATCGTGCGCGCAGCGCTGGGCAAGGCGTTGGCAGCGCCGCGCGAGCAGGTCCGGCTCGCACTGCCGATGTTCGGCGGCGACTCGACCCTGCTGGGTGCCGCGGAGAGCGCGTTCGCGCCGCTGCTGGACGACCCGCTGGGTGCCCTCGCCCACGGGTCCCAGAGGCTGCGGGCTTGAGCGAGGCGGGCGCGGACCCCGATCGGGGACGGCTGGCCGCGGGCGGCGCCGTGCTCACGCTCGTACCGGGCAGCGGTGGGCGCGCCACGTCGTTGGTCGTCGACGGCCTCGAGCTGCTGGCGCACGAGACGCCCACCGACGTCGGCTGGGGCTGGTACCCGATGGCGCCGTGGCCAGGGCGCCTCCGCGACAACGCCCTGGTCTGGGCCGGGGCGACGTACCCGATGCCGGTCACGCACGAGGTCTGGGCGATCCACGGCACCGTCTATGCAGTCCCCTGGACGGTCGAGGCCGTCGCGGACACGTCGGCGGTCCTGTCCGTACCTCTCGTGCCGCCGTGGCCCTGGGCCGGCCGCGTGCGCCAGACCTGGCGCCTCACGGACGGCTCGCTCGAGACGGTGCTCGAGGTCACGTCGGACGGGGCCGAGTTCCCCGCCGAGCTCGGCTGGCACCCGTGGTTCCGGCGCCGGCTGGACCGTGGCGGACCAGCCGTGCTCGACCTCCCGGCCGAGTCGATGTACGAGCGCGACGCCGGTCACCTGCCGACGGGGGCGCTCCTGCGCCCCCCACCGCCCGGGCCGTACGACGACACGTTCCCGCTGCCGGGCGGTGAGGTGGCTCTGACCTGGCCTGGCGCCCTTCGGCTGTCCTGCCGTACCGACTGCGGCTTCGTCGTCGTGTACGACGAGCGGCCGGACGCGCTGTGCGTCGAGCCGCAGACGGCGCCGCCCGACGCGATCAACCTGACGCCCGGCCTCGTCCGACCGGGGTCGCCCCGTTCGGCGCGAGCGGTGTGGTCCTGGTCACCTGACTCCTGAGGCGAGATGACGGGCCGTCGGAGGTCCCCGGCCCTAGACTCGGTGGGTGCTCGAACACGTGCAGGGACCAGCGGACCTGAAGCAGCTGACCCGTGAGCAGCTCGACACCCTCGCCGCGGAGATCCGTACCTTCCTGGTCACGAACGTCTCGCGGACGGGCGGCCACCTCGGTCCCAACCTGGGCGTGGTCGAGCTCACGCTGGCTCTGCACCGGGTGTTCGACTCGCCCCGCGACACGATCCTGTGGGACACCGGGCACCAGGCCTACGTGCACAAGATCCTCACCGGGCGGCAGGCCGACTTCCCCACGCTCAAGCAGCGCGGTGGGCTCTCCGGCTACCCCGACCGGGACGAGTCCCCGCACGATGTCGTCTCCAACAGCCACGCGTCGACGTCCCTGTCGTGGGCCGACGGCCTGGCCAAGGCCCGGCAGCTGCGCGGCGAGCTGACCGAGCGGGCCGTCGTTGCGGTCATCGGCGACGGCGCGCTGACCGGCGGGATGGCGTGGGAGGCCCTCAACAACATCGCGGCGGCGCCCGACCGGCCGCTCGTCATCGTCGTCAACGACAACGCGCGCTCCTACGCGCCGACGATCGGCGGGCTCGCGCACCATCTGGCGACGCTTCGTACGACCCGCGGGTACGAGCGGTTCCTCGACTGGGGGCGCACCGTCCTCGGCCGGACCCCAGTGGTGGGCGGACCCATCTACGAGACCTTGCACGGCATGAAGAAGGGCCTGAAGGACATCGTCGCCCCGCAAGGGATGTTCGAGGACCTCGGCCTGAAGTACATCGGTCCCGTCGACGGCCATGACGTCGAGGCCGTGGAGCACGCGCTCCACCGGGCTCGCGCGTTCGGCGGTCCGGTCATCGTGCACGCCATCACGCACAAGGGTCGCGGCCACGCGCCGGCCGAGAACGACAAGTCCGACCACTTCCACGGCATCGGTGTCGTCGACCCCGAGACCGGGATGCCGCTGGCGACGTCGGGCACGCCGTGGACGCAGGTGTTCGCCGAGGAGCTCGTCGCCATCGGGGCCGTGCGTCCCGACGTCGTCGCCGTCACCGCGGCGATGCTGGAGCCGGTCGGGCTGGGCGCGTTCGCCCGGGCCTACCCCCAGCGGGTGTTCGACGTCGGCATCGCGGAGCAGCACGCGGCCACGTCCGCGGCGGGGATGGCTTT
>DAIPJR010000017.1:0-6193 GCA_036770165.1 Actinomycetes bacterium
TGATCAACACGGGGGGTCCGCGGGGGGTCCGCGGGGGGTCCGCGGGGGGTCCGCGGGGGGTCCGCGGGGGTACGGGTCAGCCGGGCGGGGTGCCTGGGGGGAGGTCGATGCGGAACTCGGCGCCGCCGCCCGGGGCGCGACCGAGCGCGATGGTCCCCTCGTGCAGCTCGACCATGCCCTTGGCGATGTACAGCCCGAGGCCGGTGCCGCCACGCCGGCCGCCGCGCCAGAACTTGGTGAACACGCGGGCAGCAGCCTCGGGCGGCACCCCGGCACCCTGGTCCGAGACGATCACCGAGGTACCTCTCGAGGACGGCGCCACCAGGATCCGTACCTGCCCGTCGCCGTGCCGGAGCGCGTTCTCCAGCAGGTTCGCGAACACCTGCTCAAGCTTGTCCGAGTCGGCCCAGGTCTCCGGCAGCCCCGGCTGGGCCTCGAAGACGAACCGATCCTCGGGCTCACCGCCCGCCACCAGCCGCGCGACGTGCCGCTGCAGAACCGCGGGCAGGTCGACGAGGCTGCGGTGCAGCTCGAGGCGGCCGGAGTCGATCCGGGCCACGTCGAGCAGCTCGGTGATGAGCCGGGTGACGCGGTCGGCGTCGGCCTCGACCGTCTGCAGCATCAACCGGCGCTGCTCGTCGGTGAAGAACTCCCACTTGGCCAGCAGGGTCGACGTGAAGCCCTTGACGGACGTGAGGGGTGATCGCAGCTCGTGCGCGACCGTGGCGACGAGCTCGGCGCGGTCGCGCTCCAGCCGGTCGCGCCCAACGGTGCCGCGCATCGCGACGACCACGCTGGTCACGGGCGTACGCGGACCGCCAGCGCGCAGGTAGGACGCGGTCACGAGCAGCCCCGGCCCACCGGGGAGGGTCAGCTCGACCTCCGGGTGACCGGTACGGGTGACCAGACCGTCGTAGGGCTGCGCGCAGTCCCACCACGAACGCCCGCGCGAGTCCTCGAGCGGGAGGGCCTCCGAGAGCGACCGCCCGAGCACCGCCTCGGGGTCGAGCCCGGTGAGCCGCACCGCAGCCCGGTTGAACGCCACGACGAGTCCGGCTGCGTCAGCGACGACCACACCGTCGGGGGCCGCCGCGAGCACCGCCGCGGGATCGACCTGGCCGCTCATGTCGTCAACCATCGGCACGGGTCCGACCGCGGCGCTGGGCTCGGGCCGAGGCGTACAGGAAGACGGCAGCAGCGGTGGCCAGGTTGAGGCTCTCGGCCCGCCCGTGGATGGGCACGCGGACGACCTCGTCGGCGAGCGCCGCCACCTGCGCCGGCAGCCCCCACGCCTCGTTGCCGAACAACCATGCCGTGGGTGCGGCCAGCGAGCCCGAGTCGAGCGCATCGTCGAGGTCGCGCTCCCCCGCGCCGTCAGCGGCCAGGACCCGCAGGCCAGCGGCTCGCAACCCGGCCATGGCGGCGTCGACCGGCGCCCCGGTCACGACCGGGAGGTGGAACAGGCTGCCCGCGGACGCGCGCACGCACTTGCCGTTGTACGGGTCGACGCTCGCTTCCGTGAAGACCACGGCGCCCGCTCCGGCCGCGTCGGCGGCGCGAAGGACGGTGCCCGCGTTGCCCGGGTCGCGTACCTGGACCAGCACGACGACCAAGGTCGGCGACCCGGCCAGGGCGACGTCCAACGAGACGTCGAGGAACGGGCACACCGCGACGACCCCCTGCGGGGTGACCGTCCCGCTGAGCGAGGCGAGCGCCTCGGCGGGCAACCGGTGGACCGGCACCCCTGCCTGCTGTGCGGCCTGGACGAGGTCGGCGTGCCGCTGCTCGGCATCGGGAGCCACGAAGATCTCGCTGACCGCTCCACCTCGTACCGACGTGAGCGCCAGCGCCTCGCGCACGGCCTGCGGCCCCTCGGCCAGGAAGGCCCGGTCGGCCTCGCGGAACCCGCGCTTGGACAGCCGACGAGCCGCCGTCACCCGCACGCTGCGCGGGGACAGCGGCCCGGAGCCGACCGTCATCTGCTGGAGTTCAGGCCGCAGGCGCGTTGACGTCAGCCGGCAGCGCCGCCTTGGCCAGCTCGACCAGCTGGGCGAACGCCGGAGCGTCGTTGACCGCGAGCTCGGCGAGCATCCGCCGGTCGACCTCGATGCTGGCGGCCTTCAGCCCCTGGATGAACCGGTTGTACGTCATCCCGTTGGCTCGCGCTCCGGCGTTGATCCGCTGGATCCAGAGCTGGCGGAAGTCGCCCTTCTTCTTCTTGCGGTCGCGGTAGGCGTAGACGAGGGAGTGGGTGACCTGCTCCTTGGCCTTGCGGTACAGCCGCGAACGCTGCCCGTGGTAGCCGCTGGCCCGCTCGAGGGTCTCGCGGCGCTTCTTCTGGGCGTTGACCGCCCGCTTCACGCGTGCCACTGGGTTGCTCCTTGCTCATCGGCCGGCGGCAGCGCTCTCGCGCTGGTCGCCCGGCTGGTCGGGACGGCGGGTTCAGATGCCGAGAAGGCGCTTGATCTTCTTCACATCGGTGGGTGCTGCCACGGCGTCGAGTGCGAGCCGGCGCGTACGCCTGGAGGACTTGCTCTCCAGCAGGTGGCGACGGTTGGCCTTCTCGCGCATGACCTTGCCGGTGCCGGTGACCCGGAACCGCTTCTTCGCGCCGCTGTGCGTCTTCATCTTCGGCATGACGCCGGGTCTCCTCAGGTTCGGTCTGGTGCTGCGTCGGTCGGTTCGATCTGGTCGATCTGGTCGATCTGGTCGATCTGCTCGGTCGGGGCGCCCTTGCGTCGCTCGGCCTCGCGCTCGGCTCGGACGTCAGCCTTCTTGCGGGTCGGGCCGAGGACCATGATCATGTTGCGCCCGTCCTGCTTGGGTGCGGACTCGATCGTCCCGATGTCCGAGACGTCGCCGGCCAGCCGCTGCAGCAGCCGGTAGCCGAGCTCGGGTCGCGACTGCTCGCGACCACGGAACATGATGGTGATCTTGACCTTGTCGCCGGCGTTCAAGAACCGAACGACGTGACCCTTCTTGGTCTCGTAGTCGTGCGGGTCGATCTTCGGCCGGAGCTTCATCTCCTTGATGACCGTGTTGACCTGCTTCTTGCGGTCCTCACGAGCCTTCATTGCCGACTCGTACTTGAACTTGCCGTAGTCCATGAGCTTGCAGACCGGGGGCCGGGCCATCGGCGCCACCTCGACGAGGTCGAGGTCGGACTCCTGGGCCAGCCGGAGCGCGTCCTCGATGCGGACGATGCCGACCTGCTCGCCGTTCGGACCGACCAGCCGCACCTCTGGGACGCGGATCCGGTCGTTGATGCGGGGCTCTGCGCTGATGTGCCCTCCTCGGGAACAACCTTGGTCGAAGGTGGTGGCGTCCCCAGGCACGAAGAAGGCCCCCGTGCCTGGCGCAGGCGGGGGCCCGTCAACGACCGGTCGCGGATCCGGATGGCCGCATACGAGCAGCCACGTCGAACCCGAGCAGCCGGCGAACCGGCTGCCTGACCGGACCCGAAAGCCGGAAAGGCCGGCGGGTGGGAGGTGGGCCTCCACTTGCAGACCGCCCCAACCCGGCAGAACCGGGCCGACGCGGTCGGTCGTTCTTCCAGGTTAGCAGGGCCCGGGCACCGGCCCGGCCAGGCTCAGCGCGACCAGGCTCAGCGCAACGAGGCTCAGCGCAACGAGGCTCAGCGCGCCCAGGCGCCGGTGCCCCAGCGGCCGTACACCTGCGCGGCGGGGAGCGTGGGCCGCCAGCCGTTGCAGGTGAAGGCGCCGAGGAAGGCCGGCTCCTTGCCCAGAACGTTGCCCAGGCCGTACGTGACCTTCTTGAGCGGGTCGTACGAGAGCATCGTGGAGTACGCCCAGTAGGTATGGGAGACGTAGTTGCCCGTGCCGATCACGTCGTGCACGTAGATCTGCGTCGTCTGCGGGTTGGCGACGAACGGCGCGCTCGCGACGTACATCAGGTTGCCGACGATGACGTTGTTCGAGACGTTGGCGTGCAGCAGGATCTGCCGGCCGGCCTTGGCGAGGGTGTTGTTGGCCACGCGCACGTTCCACGGGCCGAGGGCGCCGGCGAGGCCACCGTCGCCGAGCTTGATGTTCTCGCCGTTGGGCGCGTTCCAGATCAGGTTGCGGATGATCGAGCCGCTGGTCGCGGCGGAGCCCTGGAAGGTGACGTAGATGTTGTGGTCGACCGACGGGGTGCTGGTGACGTCGGCCGCGTCGTGGATGCAGTTCTCGCTGAACATGAACTGCCTCGGGTAGCCGCCCGTACCCATGATCACCACGTTGGCCAGGGACTTGGTCTGCGCCGCGCCCCAGACCTCGACCTTGTCGACGTCCCAGCCGGTGCCACCGTCCATCGTTAGGCCGGCCAGCCCGGCGGCCGTCCCCTGGATGCGCAGCGAGGTCAGGTTGAGGTAGTTGGGGCTGTAGAAGCGCAGGCCACCGAGCAGCAGCGGCGGGTTGGCGGGGTCGGCAGCCATGATGGTGATAGGTGCGGAGCCGGTCCCGCTCGCCATCGGGGTCACGCGCAGGTAGCCGGTGTTGTACGTGCCCGGGTTGAGCTCGAGGACGTCGCCAGCCTTGAGCTTCAGCATCGCAGCGAGGACGTTGGCCCCGGGGCTGATCACGGTGACGGTCGACGCGGAGGCCGCTGGCGCCAGGCTCAGCATGCCGACGGCCAGCCCGACGGCCGCCACGACAGCGAACAGACGGTTCCTCGTGGCACGACGGAGCGGCCGGTTGCTGCGCATGGTCACGTGTTCGACCCCTTCGAGCGGCGTCTTGAAGCGTCGTCGTCCGGTTCACCCGTTCGGCCATCAGATCACGACCGGACGGTGGATGGCCAACCCGGCGGATCAGTGCGGCGTGACGGCAAGGTCGAGACCGCGCTGCAGGCGCATCCGCAGCAGGTCGACCGCGGCGAGGCGCGAAGCGGCCTGCTGGGCGACCTCCCGTGCCGACGTGCCGACCTCGTCCGAGGCCGTCGGGACGTGCAGGGTGAGGGTGAGGTCGGCGTCGGCGGAGCTGCCGACGTCGACGCCGGCGAGCCCGGGCAGCCCGGCGAGCGCCTCCCCCACTGCGGCGAGCACGTCGGGGTCCTCCAGCGGGGGTACCCAGGTGCGACCCTCGGCCAGGGCGAGCAGCGGCGGCCCCTCGAGCACGACGTCGACGGGTCCGGCTACGTCGACCAGCATCGCCACCGCGCCGTCCGAGTAGGCGCCGCGCGCCACGTCGACGGCGGTGGACGGGAAGGGGCGGGCGCTGGGGTTCCACGCGGCGAGGGCAGCGAGCGAGGTGAACACCGGCTGGGCACGCCGCCCGTCGCGGCCGGCGACGGTGACCGACGACATGTGCGCGGTCTTGTCGAAGGGGCTGCCGTTCGCGGTCTGCCCCACCTCGTCGACCACAGCGACGACCGGGACCAGCAGCCGGGCCCCGAGGAGCGCCCGCTGGACCGCGTGCAGGTCGACGCGTCCGGACCGGTAGTCGGCGAGCACCTGCGCCAGCCGGGGATCGGGCGACCCGTCGTCGCCGGCGAAGACGCTCGGCGGTGGGAACGGGTGGAGGGTCACGCTCCGACGCTACTCGGGTCGACGCCGGATCCGTGCGACTCCGGCGTCCAGGTCGACCTCCATGGCGGGGTCCTGACCGTCCGGTGCCGTCTGCCGCCGTACGACGTCGGCCGCCTTCTCGTCCAGCTGCGCCCGCGCCCCCGAGCCGCCCATCAGCGCGCCCAGCTCGCCGAGGCCCGCTCCCAGGGGAGCGCCCGCCGAACCCGCCTCGCCGGCGATGCGCCGCAAGATGCCACCGCCGTACAGCTCGGCCGGGGTGTCGGCGTCGGCTGCGTCGCCGTCGCAGGGAACCGCCACGACGGCATCGGCGTGCTCCGCGAGGTAGTCGCGGGCCCCCACGTCGCCGACCGCCTGCGCGATCACGCCGGCCCAGTGTCGTCGCCCGAGCAGGACCGGGTGGCCGCGCTGGCCCGCGTACGTCGCCTGCGCCAGCTCGGCGCCGGCCTCGTACGCGGTCAGCAGGCGGCGTACCGCGGTCGTACGGATGCCGGGCTGGTCGACCAGCAGGACCACGACGGCGCCGCACCCGGCGAGACCGGGAGCGACGAGCCCGGCGCGCAACGACGAGCCCATGCCCTCGGCCCAGCCGTCGTTGACGACCACCGCGTCGGCGCCCGGTGCGTCGACGACGGCCGCGCCGAGAACGACGACGACCGGGTCGCACCC
>DAIPJR010000017.1:6203-14319 GCA_036770165.1 Actinomycetes bacterium
AGGATCCGTGCGGCCCGGTCGACGAGCCGCTCGCCGTCGAGCTCGGCCAGGGCCTTGGGCCCGCCGAACCGCTTGCCCTCGCCCGCCGCGAGGACCAGCCCGGCGACGCGGTCAGGGCGCCGTCGTGCCGTCATCGCACCGCGTCGCGGTGGATCGGCCCGTCTGCCAGCCCCAGCCGCCGGCCCGAGCCGCCCCAGTGCGCCGAGACGATCTCGGCGGCGATCGAGACGGCGGTCTCCTCGGGCGTCCGCGCACCGATGTCGAGGCCGATGGGCGACGAGAGACGGGTCAGCTCGGCCTCGGTGAGCCCCGCCTCCCGGAGGCGGGCGATCCGGTCGTCGTGCGTCCGCCGGCTGCCCATCGCTCCGATGTACGCCGCCGGGGTGCGCAGCGCCGCCTCCAGCAGCGGCACGTCGAACTTCGGGTCGTGGGTGAGCACGCAGATCATGGTCCGGGCGTCGACCTCCGTACGCTCCAGGAACTTGTGCGGCCACTCGACGACGACCTCGTCGGCCTCGGGGAAGCGGCGGGTCGTGGCGAACACGGGCCGGGCGTCGCAGACGATCACGTAGTAGCCGAGGAAGCGACCGATCCGCGCGACGGCCGCAGCGAAGTCGATGGCACCGAACACCAGCATCTTGGGCGCCGGCGCGTGCGACTGGACGAAGACGGCGAGCTCGTCGCCGCGGCGCTCCCCGTCGGGGCCGTAGTGCAGGAAACCGGTGCGACCCAGCTCGAGCATCCCCCGTACGTCGTCGGCCACCGCGTGGTCCAGGTGGTCGCTGCCGAGGGAGCCGGCTGCACGGTCGGGCCAGACCGTGCGCTTCGCACCGATCCGGCCGGGCCCGGCGACGACGGTCGCCACCGCCACCGGCTGCCGCTCGCGGACGGACGCGATCACCTCGGGCAGCTCGGGCCAGGTACCGATCGACACCCGCTCGACGAAGATGTCGAGGATGCCGCCGCACGTCAGCCCTACGGAGAAGGCGTCGTCGTCGGTCACCCCGTAGCGCTGCAGGACTGCCGTACCGGTCTCGAGCACGTCCTGGGCCAGGTCGTAGACGGCACCCTCGACGCAGCCGCCGCTCACGCTGCCGACCGCCTCGCCAGACGTCGACACGGCCATGGAGGCGCCGGCCGGACGCGGGGCCGACTGCCAGGTGCGCACGACGGTGGCGAGACCGACGACCCCTCCGTCGGCGGACAGCCGCTCCAGGTCCTCGAGTACGTCACGCACGGTGCCTCCCTGATCCGGTGAGCGCGGCGGAGAGCTCCTCGTAGGCAGCGAAGCTGTGCCCCGAGACGAAGTCGTCGACGTGCGGCAGCGCGGCGGCCATCCCGGCGGTCAGCGGCTCGTAGCCGGCCCGTCCCTTGTGCGGGTTGACCCAGACGACGCGCCACGCCAGCCGGTGCAGCCGCGCCATCTGCTCGCCCAGCAGACCGGTGTCGCCGCGCTCCCATCCGTCCGAGGCGACGACGACCACGGCGCCGCGGGCCGTGCCCCGCTGCCCGTACCGGTCCAGGAACTCCTTGAGGTCGGCGCCCAGCCGGGTGCCGCCGCTCCAGTCCGCGACGGACGCTGAGACGGCCGCCAGCGCGCCGTCGGGGGTCCGGTCGGCGAGCTCGCGGGTCACGCGGGTGAGTCGGGTACCGAGGGTGAAGACCTCGGTGCCCGGCCGGCGCGTCGTCGCTGCGTGGGCGAAGCGCAGCAGCGTGTCGGCGTAGGGAGCCATCGAGCCGCTCACGTCGACGAGGAGGACGAGCCGGCGCGGCCGATCGCTCCTGCGGTGCCGGCGCAGGCGAGCCGGCTCTCCCCCGCGCTCGAGCATCGCGCGCACCGTCCGCCGCTGGTCGAGCGGGCCGCGCGCCGCCGGCCGGAGCCGCCTGGACACGCGCGTCGGGGCCGGGCCCTGCAGGAGCGCCAGCATGCGACGGAGCTCGGCGCGCTCCGGCTCCGTCAGCCGGGCGACGTCGCGGTGCCGCAGGATCTCCTGCTCGCTCGCCGTCGCCGCCTTGGACGGGTCGCCCGCTGCGTCGTCGCCCTGCTGGGCCGTGGCCGGCACGGCCGCCTCCCTGGGCACGCGGACCACGGTACGAGGCCGCAGCCGGGCCGGCTCCTCGCCCCCGAACCACGCCTCGAACGCCCGGTCGTACCGCTCGACGTCGTCCGGCCCGGCGCAGAGCGTGGTACGGCCGGCCCAGTAGGTGTCGCTGCGGCTGCCCGCGTCGAGCTCGGCCAGCGCACACACCATGGCCTGGAGGCGGTCGGGACCGGCATCGACACCCGCAGCACGCAACGTCCGCGCGAAGCCGACGAGGGTGGACACGATGCCGTCGCCCGGCCCGGTGCTCATCGGACCAGGACCTCGAGGCCGGCGGCTCGTACCCGTTCCTGGTCCTCGCGGTACTTGAGCACGGCCCCGAGCGTGCGGGCGGCGTGGTCCGGGTCGAGCTCGCGGGCGCCGAGGGCGAGCAGCGCCTCGGTCCAGTCGAGCGACTCCGCGACGCCCGGCGGCTTGAGCAGGTCCTGGGTGCGCAGCGCCGCAGCCGCCCGCGCGACGTCTGACGCGAGGCGCTCGCTCGCCTCCGGATGCCGGCGCCGGATGATGGCGACCTCGCGGTCGAAGCCGGGGTGGTCGAGCCAGTGGTAGAGGCAGCGCCGCTTCAACGCGTCGTGCACCTCACGGGTGCGGTTGCTGGTCAGGACGACGAGCGGTGGCGTCCGCGCCTTGACCGTACCGAGCTCGGGCACGGTGATCGTGAACTCGCTCAGCACCTCGAGCAGGAACGCCTCGAACTCGTCGTCGGCCCGGTCGATCTCGTCGACGAGCAGCACGCTCGGGCTGGTCTCGATCGCCTGGAGCAGCGGCCGCGCGATCAGGAACCTGCGGTCGTAGAGGTCGCGCTCCACCGCCTCGACATCGTCGACCCCGACGGCTTCCGCGGCGCGCAGGTGCAACAGCTGGCGCGGGAAGTCCCAGTCGTAGAGCGCCTGCGTGACGTCGAGGCCCTCGTAGCACTGCAACCGGATCAGCGGAGCGTCCGCCACCTCGGCGAGGGCCCGGGCCAGCGAGGTCTTGCCCACCCCGGCCTCGCCTTCGAGGAACAGCGGCCGGCCCATGCGGAGCGCGAGGAACGCGGCCGTCGCCACGCCCTCGTCGGCGAGGTAGCCGACGGCGTCCAGCCGCGCGGACAGGTCGCCTGGTGCTTCGATCCCCGCGATCTCGAGACGGTCCACCCCCTCACGCTAACCGGTCTACGGGGTGAGGGCTCGGCCCACGAACGCGAAGGCGGCCGGCGTGACCCGGTTCCAGTAGACCCGCCGGTGGGCCCCCTTGTCCCAAGCGGCGATGGCCGGCCGGCCCCGGATGCGCCGCGCCAGCTCCTGCACCGCCGGGAGCAACGGGTCGGACTGCCCGCACCACAGCGCGGTGCGCGAGCCGACGAGCGCGTCGACACCGGTGAAGACCGCGTCGGTCGTACCGATCGCCGGGCTGAGCGCCGACACCGCGCGGAGCCAGCCCGGGTAGTGCTCGGCCGTGTACAGCGAGCCGTAGCCGCCCATCGACCAGCCGTAGGCCGCGACCCGCGAGGCGTCGAAGCCGAGGTCGGAGCACCACGAGGGCAGCTCGTCGTGCAGCATCCGCTGCGGGTCGTCGGCACCGCTGCCGCGCCAGAACGTACGGCCCCCGTCGGCGCCGGCGAGGACGAACGGCGGCACCCCGGCCCGTACCGCTGCCGTCAGGAACTTGCCGAAGCCGAACGCGGTGTAGCTGGCCGTCGTCGCCGTGAGCCCGTGCAGGATCAGGCAGACCGGCAGCCCCTTGCCGTCGCCGTGACCGTCGGGCACCGCGGTCCAGAACCCGACGTCGACCCCACGGGCGGAGCTGTGCCGGGTCGTGCGGCTGACGTTGCCCTGCGGCACGTCGGGCACCACCCCGTCCGGGCCCTCGTCGTCGAGCAGCCGGCTGATCCGCCCAGGTACGTGGACGGTCCCGGTGGCCAGCGCGGCTCCCCCGAGCGCTGCGGTGCCGACAACGGCCGCGCCCCCGACGATGAACCCCCGCCGGCTCAGCAGATGAGCCATCCCCAGAGGCTACGTCCCCCCACCCCTCCCCTGCGCGGAAATGGGAGGGGGCGGAAGGCTGGGCGGGTCAGAGGCGGCAGGCGTGGATGTCGGTGACCAGGATGCCGCGGGCGCCGAGGTCCCACAGGTCGTCCATCACCTTGTTGGTCTCCTTGCGCGGCACCATGGCGCGCACGGCCACCCAGCCCGAGTGGTGCAGCGGTGAGATGGTGGGCGACTCGATGCCTGGCGTGAGCTGCACGGCGCGCTCGACGAGCGCCGCCTCGATGTCGTAGTCCATGAGGACGTACGTACGGGCCACTATGACGCCCTGGATGCGTCGGATCAGCTGGTCGACGCCGGGTGACGGATCGGCCCCCCGCCGCCGGACGAGCACGGCCTCGGACTCGAGGATCGGGTCGCCGAAGATCTCCAGCCCGGCCTGGCGCAGCGTGCCGCCGGTCTCGACGACGTCGGCGATCACGTCGGCGACCCCGAGGCGTACGGCGGTCTCCACGGCACCGTCGAGCCGGATCACGTCGGCGGCGACGCCGTGCCGGGCCAGGTGCGCGGTCACCAGGCCCGGGTACGCGGCGGCCACCCGGAGACCGTGCAGGTCGTCGACGGACGTCGCCGTGCCCGGGCGAGCGGCAAAGCGGAAGGTGGACGCGGCGAAGCCGAGCGGCAGGATCTCGTCTGCAGCGGCCCCGCTGTCGAGCAGGAGGTCACGGCCGGTGACACCGACGTCGAGCTGTCCCGAGCCCACGTAGACCGCGATGTCACGCGGGCGCAGGAAGAAGAACTCTGTGTCGTTCTCGGGATCCTGCAGGACGAGCTCGCGCAGGTCGGCCCGCTGCCGGTAGCCGGCCTCGCGCAGCATCGTGCTGGCCGGCTCGGAGAGGGATCCCTTGTTGGGTACGGCGATACGCAGCATCGGGCGACCTGTCGTCGGGCGGGCTAGAGCCGGGCGTACAGGTCGTCGAGCGTGAGCCCGCACGCGAGCATCAGGACCTGCGCGTGGTAGATCAGCTGGGCGATCTCCTCGGCAGCCCGCTCGGGCGTCTCGTGCTCGGCGGCCATCCAGACCTCGGCGGCCTCCTCGACGACCTTCTTGCCGATGGTGTGGATCCCGGCGTCGAGCGCAGCGACGGTGCCCGAGTCTTCGGCCTGGTTCGCCACGCGCTCCTGGAGCTCGTGGTACAGCTGCTCGAACGTCTTCATGGCACCAGCCTATTGATCGCGAGCGCCGTCGCGACGGCGGCCTGCGCCGACTCGTACCCCTTGTCCTCGCGCGAGCCCGGCAGACCCGCCCGGTCGAGCGCCTGGTCCTCGGTGTCGCAGGTGAGCAGGCCGAACCCGACGGGTACGCCGGAGTCGAGCGCGACGCGCGCCAGACCCTCCGTCGCGGCCGTGCAGACGAAGTCGAAGTGCGGCGTACCGCCGCGGATGACCACCCCCAGTGCGACGACGGCGTCGAACCCGGCGCGGGCCGCGGCCTGGGCCGCGATCGGCAGCTCGAACGACCCGGGGACGCGTACGACGCTCACCGAGGCCACCGCCGCCTCGGCAAGCGCGCGCTGCGCTCCCTCGAGCAGGCCGTCCATCACCTGCGCGTGCCACTGGGCGGCAACCACCGCGACCCGCAGGTCCTGGGCGCCCTCGACCTGCAGCGCCGGCGTGCCCGAGCCGCTCATCGGGCGTCGCCCTTCGGCTCGGCGGGGAGCTCGGAACCCATGTCGGAGGGCAGGTCGTGCCCCATCCGGTCCCGCTTCGTCTGCAGGTAGCGCAGGTTCTGCCTGGTGGCGTTGACCGGCAGGGCCACGCGACCGAGGATCTCCAGGCCGTAGCCCTCGAGGCCGGCCCGTTTCGCCGGGTTGTTGGTCAGCAGCCGCATCGAGCGGACCCCGAGCTCGGCCAGGACCTGCGCACCCGTCCCGTAGTCACGGGCGTCGGCCGGCAGGCCCTGCTCGAGATTGGCGTCGACCGTGTCGGCCCCGCCGTCCTGCAGCTGGTAGGCGCGCAGCTTGTGCACGAGGCCGATCCCGCGTCCCTCGTGCCCGCGCATGTACAGCACGACGCCGCGCCCCTCGTCCGCGACCGCGGCCAGGGCCGCGTCCAGCTGCGGCCCGCAGTCGCACCGCAGCGAGCCGAACACGTCGCCGGTGAGGCACTCGGAGTGGACGCGAACCAGGACGTCGACGCCGTCGCCGATGTCCCCTCGGACGAACGCGACGTGCTCCACGCCGTCGAGGAGGTCCCGGTAACCCACCGCCCGGAAGTCACCGTGCCCGGTCGGCACCACCGTCTCGGCGGCACGCTCGACCTGGCTCTCGTGATGCCGCCGGTAGGCGATCAGGTCGGCGATCGAGATCATCACCAGGCCATGGGTGTCGGCGAACGCCCGGCAGGCGGGGGCGCGCATCATCGACCCGTCGTCGTTGACGAGCTCGCACAGCGCGCCGGCCGCGTTGAAGCCGGCCATCCGGGCGAGGTCGACGGCAGCCTCGGTGTGCCCTGGCCGTCGCAGCACCCCGCCCGCAGCCGCCCGCAGCGGGACGACGTGACCGGGGCGGGTCAGGTCCGACGGCTCGGTCGCCGAGTCGGCCAGCACCTTGATCGTCCGGGCCCGGTCGACGGCCGAGATGCCGGTCGCGAGGACGTCGCGGGCGTCGACCGTCACCGCGTAGGCCGTCCCCTTGCGGTCCTCGTTGACCCGTGTCATCGGCGGCAGGCCAAGGCGATCGAGCTCGGGCCCCTCCATCGGTACGCAGATGTACCCCGACGTGTAGCGGATCATGAACCCGACGAGCTCAGGGGTGGCCCGCTGGGCCGCGAAGATGAGGTCGCCCTCGTTCTCGCGGTCCTCGTCGTCGACGACGACCACAGCCTGGCCGGCCCTGATCGCCGCCACGGCGTCCTGGACCGGGTCGAGGCGCACCTCTTCGGTCGATTCGTGCAGCACGGCGCTCATGAACGGTCTCCCATCAGCTTCTCGACGTACTTGGCCACGATGTCCACCTCGAGGTTCACCGGGTCGCCGGGACCCTTGCGACCCAGCGTCGTGAGCTCGAGCGTCGTCGGGATCAGGCTGACCGTGAACCAGTCGGCACCCACCTCGACGACCGTCAGCGAGACTCCGTCGACGGTGATGGAGCCCTTCTCGACGACGTACCGCGCGAGGCCGTCCGGCAACGAGACTCGGACGAGCTCCCAGTGCTCGGCAGGGGTCCGCGCGAGGACCTCACCCGTACCGTCGACGTGGCCCTGGACGAGGTGGCCGCCGAGCCGGTCCGCGAGGGTCACCGGACGTTCGAGGTTGACGCGGCTCCCGACCCGCAGGGCGCCGAGCGACGACCGGGCCAGCGTCTCGGCCATGACGTCGGCGGTGAAGCTGGTGCCGTCCGTCTCGACCACCGTGAGGCAGACCCCGTTGACCGCGATCGAGTCGCCGTGCCGGGCCTCCGCCACGACCTGCGGGCCGCGGATGGTCAGCCGGGCCGCGTCGGTCTGCTCCTCCACGCCCGTCACCTCGCCGAGCTCCTCGACGATGCCAGTGAACATCTCTAGTCCTCCTCTGCGCGGACGACCCGCGCGGTGATCCGTACGTCGGGCCCGAGCACTGTCACGTCGTCCGGCCGCAGGCGGAACGCCGAGTCGATGGTCCCGATGCCCGCCTCGCCGAGGGCGGCAGGGCCCGCCCCGAGCAGCACCGGGGCGACGTAGGCGACGACCCGGTCGACCAGCCCGGCGGCGAGGAACGCGCCCGCCAGGGTGGGGCCCCCCTCCAGGAGGACGTGCCGCAGCTCGCGTGCGTGCAGCTCGGCCATCACCTCCGCGAGGTCGTCCGTGGTCAGCAGCAGGGTCGGTGCCGACGAGTCGCGGACCTTGGCGCCCGCAGGCACGTCGCGACGACCGACCACTACGCGGAGCGGCTGGGGCCCGGCTCCGGTGGTTCCGTTGCCGTCGGCGTCGTCCGCCGCGGCTCGTACCGTGAGGGCCGGGTCGTCCGCGAGGACGGTCCCCGTGCCGACGAGCACGGCGTCGACCTCC
>DAIPJR010000179.1:0-4667 GCA_036770165.1 Actinomycetes bacterium
CCCCCCGCCGGTCCGCGTCCTGCGCCGCCTTCAGTGCCGCCACTGCCTGCGGGCTGTCGATCGTCAGCAGCACCTGCCCGGCGCGCACGTGGGCGCCGTCCTTGACCAGCACGGCCGTGACCGTGCCTGAGGCCGGCGCGGAGATGGCAGCGGTCGCCCGGGCGACGACGTTGGCCGGGGCCTGGACGATCTCCTGGACGGTGCCGCGGCCGACTGCAGCCACCCGGATGTCCGCGGACGGTCCGCTGGTACACCCGGAAAGGACCAGCTGCACGAGCGCCGCCGCCGACATCGCGAGCACCAGCCCGCCGCGTCGCCCCGTACCAGCTGGCAGCACCCTGGCGCTCAGCCCTGCCCGCTGGCGAGGGCACGGGACCGGTCGCGGGCCGCCTCGATGGCGGCGAGGAACGCGGCCCGCACCTTGTGGTCCTCGAGCTCGCGCAGGGCCGCCGCGGTCGTGCCGCCGGGCGAGGTCACGTTCTCGCGCAGCGCCACGGGGTGCTCGCCGGTCTCTCGGAGCATCTTGGCCGCCCCGACGACGGTCTGGACCACGAGCTCGTTGGACGTCGCCCGTGGCAGCCCCAGGTGCACACCCGCCTCGATCATCGCCTCGACGACGAAGAAGATGTACGCGGGCCCGGATCCGCTGACCGCCGTGACCGCGTCCTGCTGCTTCTCCGGTACGCGGATCACCCGACCGACCGACCGCAGCAGCGCCTCGGCCTCGGCCAGGTGCGCCTCGTCGCAGTGCGAGCCGGGCGAGATCGCCGCCATCCCCTCGTCGACGAGAGCGGGGGTGTTCGGCATGACGCGTACGACCGGGACGCCGGCCGCAAGGCGCGTCTCGATGAACTCGGTCGTGATGCCGGCGGCCAGCGAGACCACGAGGGCGCCTGGGCGCACGTGCTCGCTGATCTCGTCGAGCAGTGCACCCATGTCCTGCGGCTTGACGACCAGGACGAGGGTGTCGGCCTTGGCCGCGGCCGCGCTGTTGCCGAGCACCTCGACGCCGTACCGCTCGGCGAGCTCGGTCGCGCGCTCAGGCCGCCGCTCGGCGACGACCAGCTCCGACGCCTGCCGGCCCGCACGCAGCAGCCCGGACAGCAGCGTCTCTCCCATCACCCCGGCGCCCAGCACCGCGACGAGTCCCATGGCCGTCAGGACTTCGAGGTCAGGGAGCGCAGGAACAGGGCGAGGTTGGCCGGCTTCTCGGCCATCCGGCGGACGAGGTAGCCGTACCACTCGTCGCCGTAGGGCAGGTAGACGCGCATCTTCTCCCCCTGCTTGGCCAGCCGTCTCTGCTCGTCCGGGCGGACGCCGTAGAGCATCTGGTACTCGTACGAGCCCTTGGCTCGGTCGTGGCGCACCGCCAGAGCGCCGGCGATCTCGACGAGCCTCGGGTCGTGCGAGGCCACCATCGGGTAGCCCTGGCCGGCCATGAGGATCTTCAGGCAGCGGACGTAGGCGCGGTCGACGTCGGCGTCCTCCTGGTGGGCCACCGACTCCGGCTCCTTGTAGGCCCCCTTGCACAGCCGCACCCGCGACCCGGCGTGCGCGAGGTCACGGCAGTCGGCCTCGGTGCGGAACAGGTACGACTGGAGGACGGCCCCCGTCGACGGGAAGTCGCGCCGCAGCTCGCCGAGCACCTCGAGGGTCGAGTCGGTCGTCGTGTGGTCCTCCATGTCGAGCGTCACCGTCGTCCCCGCAGTGGCCGCCGACGAGCAGATCTGCCGGGCGTGCTCCAGAGCGATCTTCTCCCCGTCGCCCGGCAGCGCCTGGCCGACTGCGGACAGCTTGACGCTCACCTCGGCGCCAGCGGTCAGGCGTGCCTCGGCGAGCAGGCGGAGCAGCGTGAGGTAGGCATCGCGCGTGGCCTCGGCCTGCGCGAGGTCCAGCGTGTCCTCGCCGAGGTGGTCGATGGTGACCAGGCGGCCGTCGGCGACGAGCTCGCGGGTGGCGCGCACCGCGTCCTCGGCCGTCTCGCCGGCCACGAAGCGCCGGACGACGCCACGGGAGACCGGGGCGCGGGACACGGCCCCCTTGAGCCGGTCGCTCCGCGACACGGACAGCAGCACTCGACGCATCACGGGCCCAGGCTACGGCGTCCGTCGTCGCAGTGTCTTACGGCGTCTGTCGCCGCAGTGTCGCCGCGCCCAAGGTGAGGGCCAGCACGATGAAGCCGGCCACGATCCCGACGTCGCCCCAGAACGCCGACCCGATCGACGCCTCCGCGGAGAGGCGCTGCATCGCGTCGACCGCGTAGGACAACGGGAGCACGTCGCTGACCAGCTCGAGCACCCTGGGCAGCGCTGCGCGCGGCACCACCAACCCGCAGAGCAACAGCTGCGGCAGCACGAACGCGGGCATGAACTGGACCGCCTGGAACTCGGTGTTCGCGAACGCGCTGACCAGCAGGCCCATGGTGCTGCCGAGGACGGCCACTTCGACAGCGAGCAGCACCACGCCCCAGACCGGGCCAGCCACGCTGAGGCCGAGCAGCCCGAACGAGACCCCGCTCACGACCAACGCCTGCACTGTCGCTGCGAGCCCGAACGCGATGCCGTACCCGAGCAGGAAGTCGGCCTTCCCGATGGGCAGGGCCAGCAGCCGTTCCAGCGTGCCGCCGGACCGCTCGCGCAGCGTCGCGACCGAGGTCACCAGGAACATCACGATCAGCGGGAAGACGCCGAGCAGCAGCGCACCCCAGTGGTCGAAGGCCACGCTCGCGTCGCTGAGCATCCAGGCGAGGAGGGCGAGGAGCACGCAGGGGACGACGATCATGAGGGCGACCGTCCGGGGGTCGTGCCGCAGCTGGAGCAGCACCCGCTTGGTCGTCGCACCGAGAATGCGGGGGTTCATGCCGCGGTTCCCTCGACCAGGGCGAGGAAGGCTGCCTCGACGTCCTCGGCACCGGTACGGGCGATGAGGCCGGCCTCCGTGTCGTCGGCCACCAGGTTGCCCTCGCGCATCAGCAGCAGGCGGTCGCAGCGGGTCGCCTCGTCCATCACGTGCGACGAGACCAGCAACGTCACCCCGCCGTCGGCCAGCCGGTGGAACAGCGCCCAGAGGTCGCGGCGCAGCACCGGGTCGAGCCCGACCGTCGGCTCGTCGAGGACGAGGAGCCTCGGCTCCCCCAGCAAGGCTGTGGCGAGCGACACCCGGTTGATCTGGCCACCGGAGAGGCGGTCGACCCGCCGGTCGGCGTAGGCCTCCAGGTCGACGGCCGCGAGAACCCGGGCCACGTCGTCACGTGGGGCCGACACGACGGCCGCGAAGTACCGCAGGTTCTCGACGACCGAGAGGTCGGTGTAGACCGCGGGCGCTTGCGTGACGTAGCCGAGGAGCCTCCGCAGCTCCGGGTCGCCGGCCGCCCGGCCGAGGACCGAGCACTCGCCGCTGACGCCCTGCTGGACCCCGACGATCGCCCGCATCAGCGTCGTCTTGCCGCAACCGCTCGGGCCGAGCAGCCCGGTCACGGTGCCCTCGGCAACACCGAACGTCAGCCCGTGGACCACGTCATGACCGCCGCGACGGACGCGCAGGTTATGGGCGCGGATCGCATAATTCACCATACGATGAATTCTCCTCCGAGGACCCGGCGCAAGTCAAGAACAGCGAGCGCCCCCTCAGGCATCGAGGTAGCGCTGCACCTGTGGGGCGACGAGGGCCACCACCTCGTCGTCGGACGCGGAGGCGAGCGGCTCGACCCGGACGACGTACCGCAGCAGGGCCAGCCCGACCAGCTGCGAGGCCGCGCCGGCCATCCGCAGCTCGCGGTCGAGGCCTTCCAGCGCCGGTGCGATGCGACCCAGGAGCTCTCGGGTCACGAACTCGCGCAGCAACGTCGCCGCCTGCTCGTTCGTCGTCGCAGAGCGCAGCAGGACGAGGAGCGGGGCGCGCGTCTCGGGCGCCGACCACACCGACAGCAGGAGGCGTACCAGCCGTTCCCCGAGCAGCGCCGGGTCGCCGGCGAGGAGCGAGGGCGCCGCCACCGCCGGGTCGAACGGGAGCTGCAGCGCGGCGACGAACACCGCTTCCTTCGTCCCGAAGTAGTGGTGCACGAGCGCGGCGTCGACGCCGGCGTCCGCCGCGATCCCGCGTACCGTCACCGCGTCGTAGCCACGCTCGGCGAAGGCGCGCCGCGCCGCGTCGAGGATGGTGGCACGGGTGTCCACCGATCCCGGCCGCCGCCCCACGCGTGCCCCGCCAGGCCGGCCGGTCCGGCCGGTTCGGTCGGTTCGGCCGGTTCGGCCGGTGGTCAGGGCGCACTCTCCGGCGCTGCCGCCAGGTTGAGCCGGGCGAACGCGAGCGCCTCGGCGAGGTCCGACTCGCGATCCGCGCGGCTCGGGGCTCGGCGGGTGGACACCTCGAGGACGACCACTCCGCCGAAGCCCCGGCCGGCCAGCAGCTCGAGGACGTCGGCGCACGGTTGCTCGCCGCGGCCGGGGACCAGGTGCTCGTCGCGGTTGGAACCGGAACCGTCGGCGAGGTGCAGGTGGGCCAGCCGGTCGCCGAGGTCGTGGACCATCTCGACCGCGTCCGAGTCCGACACCGCGGTGTGCGAGAGGTCCAGCGTCACGTGCTCGTAGTCACCCTGGGTGGGGTCCCAGTCCGGGGCGTAGACATCGGCCGCGCGCCCGGCCGCCCGCCACGGGTACATGTTCTCC
>DAIPJR010000018.1:0-2222 GCA_036770165.1 Actinomycetes bacterium
TACTGCACCCAGCTGCCGGTCCACGAGCGTCACCCCTACGGCGGCGACCTCGTCTACACGGCCTTCTCCGGGTCGCACCAGGACGCGATCAAGAAGGGCTTCGACGCCATGGACGCCGACGCGGCGGCCAGCGGGCGCGAGCTGGCCCAGCTGCAGTGGGCGGTCCCGTACCTGCCGATCGACCCCAAGGACGTCGGCCGCTCGTACGAGGCGGTGATCCGCGTCAACAGCCAGTCCGGCAAGGGCGGCGTCGCGTACATCATGAAGAGCGAGCACTCCCTCGAGCTGCCCCGCCGGCTGCAGATCGAGTTCTCGCAGGTGATCCAGGCCAAGACCGACTCCGAGGGCGGCGAGGTGTCGCCCGACGAGATGTGGTCGGTCTTCTCGGCGGAGTACCTCGAGCCGACGCGGCCCCTCCAGCTCAACGCGGTGCACACGTCGTCGGCGGCCGGCGAGCAGGATGCGCTGCACGTCGGGTTGTACGTCGACGGCACGCGTACCGAGCTGGACGGCCGCGGCAACGGGCCGATCGCCGCGTTCGTCGACGCCCTGGCGACGGTGGGTCATGACATCCGCGTCCTCGACTACCACGAGCACGCGCTGTCGTCCGGAGGCGACGCGAGCGCTGCGGCCTACCTCGAGTGCGCCGTCGGCGAGCGGGTGCTGTGGGGCGTGGGCATCGACCCCAACATCGTCACCGCGTCCCTCAAGGCCGTCGTGAGCGCCGTCAACCGCGCGTCCGCGTAGGCCCATGTCGGTTCCCGGGCGGAGGATGAGCGGGTGAACCTCTACCGGGACGAGGGCGTCGTCCTGCGTACCCAGAAGCTCGGCGAGGCCGACCGCATCGTGTCGATCCTCACCCGCGAGCACGGTCGGGTCCGAGCAGTCGGCAAGGGGGTACGCCGGACGAAGTCGAAGTTCGGGTCGAGGCTGGAACCGTTCGGGCACGTCGACGTCCAGCTGTACGTCGGCCGCAGCCTCGACGTGGTGACCCAGGTCGAGACGCTGACCTCGTTCGGGTCGACGCTGGTCCACGACTACCCGCGCTACACGGCGGGCACGGCCATGCTCGAGACGGCCGAGCGGCTCACCGCCGAGGAGCGCGAGCCCGCGGGGCAGCAGTACCTCCTGCTGGTCGGCGGCCTCCGGGCCCTCGTCGAGGGGGTGCACGACGCCGGCCTCGTCCTCGACGCCTACCTGCTGCGCTCGCTGTCGGTCGCCGGCTACGCGCCGTCCTTCGACGCTTGTGCCAGGTGCGGCGCGGCGGGTCCGCACCGCGCGTTCTCGGTAGCCGGCGGAGGAGCGGTCTGCCCCGGCTGCCGGCCGCCGGGAAGCGCCTCGCCGGCTCCGGAGACGCTCGTGCTGCTGGCTGCCCTGCTCACCGGCGACTGGGGGGTGGCCGACGCGAGCGAGCAGCGGCACCGTCGCGAGGGCAACGGCCTCGTGTCCGCCTATCTGCAGTGGCACCTCGAACGCGGACTTCGATCCCTGCCGCTGGTCGAGCGCAGCTAGGGTCGGGTCGTGCGACGAGCCCCGGTCAAGCTCCCCACCCCGCATCCGAGCGGTGCCCGGCCGCCGCAGCTGCCCAAGGACGCTGTTCCCCGGCATGTCGCGATCGTCATGGACGGCAACGGCCGCTGGGCCAAGGGACGCGGCCTGCCCCGTACCGCGGGGCACCAGGCTGGCGAGGCGGCGCTCTTCGACGTGGTCGAGGGGGCGATCGAGGCCGGCGTCGGATGGGTGTCCGCCTACGCGTTCTCGACCGAGAACTGGAAGCGGTCGCCCGACGAGGTGCGCTTCTTGATGGGCTTCAACCGTGACGTCATCCGGCGGCGTCGCGACGAGATGCATGCGATGGGCGTTCGCGTCCGGTGGGCCGGCCGCAGGCCGAGACTCTGGAAGAGCGTCATCGACGAGCTCGAGGTCGCCGAGGAGCTGACCCGTCACAACACCGTGCTGACGCTCACGATGTGCGTCAACTACGGCGGCCGGGCCGAGATCGCCGACGCCGCTGCAGCCATCGCGCGGGCCGCCCGTGAGGGCCGCGTCGACCCGGCGAAGATCGACGAGAAGGCCTTCGCCCGCTACCTCGACGAGCCGGACATGCCCGACGTCGACCTCTTCGTCCGATCCTCGGGGGAGCAGCGGATCTCCAACTTCCTGCTCTGGCAGGCCGCCTACGCCGAGCTCGTCTTCCTCGACGTCCTCTGGCCCGACTTCGA
>DAIPJR010000018.1:2322-14235 GCA_036770165.1 Actinomycetes bacterium
GGCAGGCCGCCTACGCCGAGCTCGTCTTCCTCGACGTCCTCTGGCCCGACTTCGACCGACGCGACCTGTGGCGGGCCATCGAGCAGTACGCCGACCGCGACCGTCGCTACGGGGTCGCCCGCTGACCGCGTGGCAGGCAGTCGCAGCCACGTGAGGCATGCTGGACGGAGTGAGCGAGCCGTCGACGGGGGATTCGCGGAGAGCGGTCTGGGTGTTCCGGCCGCTGTCCTTCGTCCTGCTTGCCCTGGTCGCGATGGTCGTGGCGCTGGCTATCACGCCCAAGGTGACCGTCTCGGCGTTCGGCCAGACGGTGCAGGTGGGCGCCGTCCAGCCGAGCCTCCACCTGGGGCTCTCCGGTCCTGGCGAGGCCGACCTGTTCGGCGAGGGCACCGTCGAGACGGTGCAGCACTTCGACGGGCCGATCCGGCCGCGCATCGTCTGGGAACGGTTCAACCGCAACGACGACGCCAGTGCCTTCATCCAGTCGACGTCCTCGGGCGGCCGCCGGGTCGTGCGTACCGGGTCGCAGCAGGTGGGGGCCGCGCTCGCGGACGGGTGGAAGGCGTACTTCCGCCGGCTGATCGTCGCCTCGGGCCTCGTGGGCGCCGGGCTGTACCTGCTGGGCGTCGGCGGCGCGGCGCTGCTGTCCGGCCACGGCCACCGGCGCCGCAGTCGGCGCCGTCACGCTGCGCTGCTGGCCGCGGCGGCCGTCTCATCGGTGCTCGTCACGGGCGCCTTCACGGCTCTCACGGTGGTCACCGCCGTCCAGCAGCTCGGTGACATCAAGTCCCTGTCGGACCTGGTGGGGACCGCCAACGTGGCTCCCGTACCGGTGTCCGTCGGGACCAAGCGCACCGACGTGGCCGTCGTCGTCATCGGCGACTCGACTGCGGCCGGAATCGGCAACGCGCCGCTGGCCAAGCCGACCAAGCAGGACACCGCCTGCCGGCGCTCGGCCGACGCCTACGCGCGGACCCTGCAGTCCGCTGCCGGCACGACCGTCGTCAACCTGGCCTGCAGCTCGGCCACGATCGACAGCGGCCTGCTCGGACCGCAGACGACCGGCGGCATCACGCTGGCACCGCAGGTCGGGGTGCTCCAGTCCATCTCGTCGGCGTCGCTCGTCGTGGTCAGCGTGGGCGCCAACGACGTCGGCTGGTCGGACTTCCTCACGTACTGCTATGGCCTCCCGCGGTGCGACGACCAGGCGAGCGACAGCCTGTTCCAGAGCCGACTGGACGCCTTCAAGATCCAGTACGCCCAGCTGCTGCAGGAGCTCGGCGACCTGCCCAGCCATCCGCGGGTGATCGTCAACGAGTACTACGACCCGTTCGGTACGTCCTTCGGCTGTCCGTCGCTCATCGACCCGAGGGCGGCGGTCGGTGCTCCGCCGGGGTACGGGTTCGCGGCCGACCCGGGGCGAAAGAACCAGGACGTGAAGATCCAGCAGAAGATCGTTCCGCTCCGGTCCGAGCTGGCTCGGATGAACGCCGTGCTCGCGCAGGGGGCGTCGGCCTTCGGGTTCACGCTCGTCAGCCCCAGCTTCGTCGGCCACGCACTCTGCTCCGCGCAGCCGTGGGTCCAGGGGATGGCCGACCCGGCGCCGTTCCACCCGAGCGCGGCGGGCGAGCTGGCGATCGCCGCTGCGGACCTGCCCTACGTCACGCTCCCCGGCAGCACCTCCTAGCCCCGGGGGGCCGGGCCGGGGGGCTGGGACGTCAGTCGTGGGCGGCGTGCTCGTGCGCGTCGTGACCCGCCGGCTCGAGCTGGAACGTGCTGTGCGCCACGTCGAAATGGTCGCCGACGCACGCGCAGAGCTGGTCCAGCACGCCCGCGCCGCCGCAGGCCTCGACCATGGCGGTCGGGTCGACCACCACGTGCGCCGAGAGCACCGGCATGCCGCTCGTGATCGTCCAGACGTGGAGGTCATGGACGTCGACGACACCCGGAACCGCGGCCAGGTGCGCGCGCAGGTCGTCCAGGTCGACGCCCGGCGGGGTCGACTCGAACAGCACGTGGACCGCTTCGCGCAGCAGGCCGATGGCCCTCGGGACGATGAGGACGGCGATGACCAGCGACGCGGCGACGTCGGCGCGGTCCCAGCCGCTCGCCCAGATGACGACCGCAGCGGCGAGCACGGCGACGGAGCCGATGAAGTCGCCCAGGACCTCGAGGTAGGCCCCGCGCACGTTGAGGCTGACCCCCTGGCCTTCGCGCAGCATCATGATCGCCACGCCGTTGGCGACGAGACCGAGGAGGCCGAGCACGAGCATCGGCACCGGCTCCACGTGACCGGGGTGCCCGAGGCGACGGGCGACCTCGACGAGCACGGCGGCGCAGACGACGAGCAGCAGGACGCCGTTGACGAGCGCGGCGAGGATCTCCACGCGGAAGTTCCCGTACGAGCGGGAAGCGGGCGCCGGGCGGTGTGCCAGGGTGACGGCGCCGAGCGCGATGCCGATACCCACCGCGTCGGTGAGCAGGTGCCCGGCGTCCGCGAGCAGGGCCAAGGAGCCGCTGAGCAGCCCGCCCACGACCTCGGCGACCAGGACGGCGACGGTGATGGCGAGGACGGCCACCAGCCGGCCGCGGTGGCTCGACGCCGCACTGACGTGGTCGTGCCCGTGCCGGTCGGTCACCTCGGCTCCTGTCCGCGCGCTCGGGCCGCCCAGCGCAGCCCGGCCTCGATCATCCCTCACGAGGGGGGCTGGTTCGAGTCCAGCCCGCGTCCCGGCCGGATCGCTAGGCGACAGATGCCTCGGTGGCCTGCTCGGTGACACCGTCGGCGGCCGGTACGGCCGAGGTGCGCCTGCGCAGGTGAGGCAGCCGGGACCCGGAGATCCGGTGGGCGCCGTAGCCGGCACCCAGGACGATCAGGAGGTCGCCGACGCTGAAGACGTTGGCGAACGGCAGGGGAGCGGGCCATGCGAAGACGTCGCCGAGGAACCCGAGGACTGGGTGGGCGACCGTGCCGGAGTTGAGGAAGAGCTTCGGGTCCTTGGCGATGTGCGCGGCGGCCATCGCCGCCGCCCTCGCCGGGAGCGTGCCGTGGTTGAGGGCGATGGTCACGCCGTTCGAAGCTGCCCCCGTCGCCACGACCAGGAGCCCGGGGACCGTCCGGTTGAGCCAGATGAAGGCGACGGCCATCACGTACGTCGCGAGGTGGACGGACACGAGGACCGGCCGTGGTCCGCCCTCGAGGACCTGCAGGATCAGCAGCTGCAGGCCCAACGCCGCGACCGGCAGCCAGCTGCCGCGCAGCTTGACCTGGAACAGCCGGGACAACTTGCCCCCGAGGAGCACGGCGGTGAGCGCGGCGAGCACCGAGGCGACGAGTACGAGCATGGCGTGCCTAGGCGCTCTCGTAGGCCAGGTGCGGGGTGAGATGAGCCACCCCTGCGCGCAGGAGGGACCGGCTCGGCCGGGCGCGCAGCCAGCGTTCGAACTCCCGCGCGGGCATCGGTCGGCTCAGGTGGTAGCCCTGGGCCGTGTCGCAGCCGATGAGGCGCAGCCCTTCGAGGGTGACCTGGTCCTCGACCCCCTCGGCGACGACCCAGAGCCCCAGGTTGTGCGCGAGGTCGACGGTCGAGCGGACGATGATCCCGTCGTTGTGGTCGAGGGCGTAGTTGGTGATGAAGGACTTGTCGATCTTCAGCTCGTCGATGGCCAGCCGCTTGAGGTAGGTCAGCGAGGCGTGACCGGTCCCGAAGTCGTCGACGGCGAGGCGGACACCGATGGCACGCAGCCGCTCGAGCACCTGGATCGCGCGCCGGGGATCGGTCATGACGCCGCTCTCGGTGACCTCGAGCGTGAGGCGGGCGGGATCCACCCCGGACTCCGCCAGCGCTGCGGCGACCAGCGCGGGCAGCCGCGCGTCGCCGAGGTCGCGCACCGAGATGTTGACCGACACGTCCACGTCGAGGCCGTTCGCCGTCCAGGTACGCATCTGTTCGAGGGCGCTGCCGAGCACGAACTGGGTGATCACGCCGATCATGCCGGTGTTCTCCGCGAGCGAGATGAACTCGTCGGGGCAGATCAGCCCGCGGGTCGGGTGCGACCAGCGCACCAGGGCCTCGGCGGCCGTCACGGCGCCGGTGCCGAGGTCGAGCTTGGGCTGGTAGACCAGGAACATCTGCCCGTGGTCGACGGCGCTGCGCAGGTCGCTCAGCAGCTCCAGGCGCCGCGGCGTGTGCGTGTCGGTCTCCGGGACGTACGTACGGACGCGGGCCCGTTCCCGCTTCGCGTCGTACATCGCGACGTCCGCGCGCTTCATGATCGTGAAGACATCGGTGCCGTGCTCGGGCGACAGGGCGATGCCCGCGCTGGCCTGGATGCTCAGCCGGATGTCCCCGACGTGGAAGGGCGTGGCGAGGGCGGCCAGCATGCCTGCCGCGAGCGACTCGGCCTCCGCCTGGGACTCGACGTCCGCGAGGAGCACGGCGAACTCGTCGCCGCCGAGCCGGGCCACAGTGGCGTGCGTCGGCATGCTCTGCTCGAGCAGGCGTGCCACCTCGATGAGCAGCTCGTCCCCGACCTGGTGCCCCAGCGTGTCGTTGATCTCCTTGAAGTGGTCGAGGTCGATGATCATGACCGCCGTCATGGACCCGCTGCGCGACGACTCGGCGAGGGAGCGCTCGGCCCGTTCCCGGAACAGGATGCGGTTGGCGAGCCCGCTGAGCGGGTCGTGCAGCGACTCCTGCTCGTGCTTGATCGCGAGCGCCGCGCTGCGGTGCACGGCGAGCAAGGGCATGGCCAGCAGGGGCAGCAGCAGCGGGGAGGCCTGGACGGCGATCACGCCGACGGGAGCGAGCGCGACGAGCACACCGGAGGTGGTGGCCTGGAAGCGGAGGTCTTCCCGCAGGATGTCCAGGACCGGCTGCTCGGACGCCACGGCTACGACCGCGGAGATCAACCACAGGTTGACGACGAAGAAGGCACCGCCCGCGGCAAGGGCCGCGACGAGGTGCTTGGTGCTGAAGGACTGGTAGCCGGCCACGAACGGGTCGCCGGAGAGCAGCGAGTACACCGCCCGAGCCGTCACGAGGGTGAGCACGTACTGGCTGAAGTTGAACGCGATCTTGAGCGGGCTCCGCCGCGCCTTGATGTCGTCGAACAGCACCGCGGCGCACTGGACAGCCAGCGCGAAACCGAGCGGCCCGGTGATGAGCAGCATCAGCGCCGACGTCGTCGAGATCGTGATCTGGTCGGTGCTGTCGTCGCCCCTCGAGATGGGGATCGGGCGAACCTCGCCGAGGACGAGCGCGATCGCCACCACGATGAGGATGAAGCGTTGTCCCTCCCAGCCCGCCCAGGGTGGCTGGCGAGCCCAGACCACTCCAGCGGCGAGGGCACCCGCGGCGCTGACGGCGAGTACGAACGCCGTCATCTGCCGAGAGTGAGCAGGGGCTGCCGGTTGCCCGGCAGCCCCTGGTGACGGATGGGTCACGTCCACTTACGTCCGGCGCCCACCACGCTGACAAGCGTGACGAACGTCCCGCCGGAGATGATGATCCTTGCCACGAGGCGTGACTTCAGAGCGTCCATCTGTCACCACCACTTGGTTCCGGCACCGACGATCGATGCCAGCGCCGCGAGGGTCACCGCCACGCCAGAAGCGCGGACGACGACCTCCTTGGTCAGCTTGTCCTTCATGTGTCCCCCCTCAGGGATGAATAACACCGACGAGGCGACCCCCACAGCGAGCGAACCGCCTCGCATGCAAGATCGGCGTCTTCGAGGGGCGCAGTGACGGCCGTTCGGGTGAATGCCTAGGCGATCTGGTGCGTATGCACCACAGGCTCAGCGTGCCTTGTAGCCGGCGTAGGCGAGCAGCAGCACGATCGTGGCCACCCGCAGCCCTCGCGCCTGTGGGGACAGCACCGGCCACGCCATCTGCAGCAGCCAGGCGAGCGCGCCGCCGATGAGGACCAGCAGCAGCGCGCCGCCGGCACCGGGAAGGGCCAGCCCGGCGACCACCACGGCAACGACTGCGAGCAGCACCACGATGCGGGGGAGCCGGGAGAGCAGCACCAGCAGGACCTGGCTGCGGCTCGCGCCGGGAGAGCGCGGGCCCGGCTCCGGCGGCGGCGCGTCCGGCTGCGGCATGCGAGGCTCCAACGGGGATGGGCGTCGACCCGAGGTGGGCGTCGACACGACAGGGGGGAATGGGACGATGGGGAGCCATCGTCTCGTACTCCGGGGCGTTCGACGGCGGGAGGTGCGGCCGTGCTCGTGGTGACGAGGTACTCCGTCGACTCCGGCGACACCGCCGACGCCGCGACCTTCCAGGAACGCGCCGGCGCAGCGCTCGACGCGCTCGCCCAGCGGCCGGGCTGGCGGTCGGGTCGGATCGGTCGCGCCACCGAGGACGCGACCCTTTGGGTGCTGACCACCGAGTGGGACTCCGTCGGCAGCTATCGCCGGGCCCTCTCCGCGTACGACGTGAAGGTCCACGCCGTCCCGTTGCTGAGCCTCGCGATCGACGAGCCGACCGCTTTCGAGGTGCTCGTCGCCGAGGGGCAGGGCGCCAAGGGCCTGGCCGGTCCGTCGGGGCTCGCATGAGCCCGTCGCGCGTCCTGGGGCGTGGGGCCCGCGCCTTCGTCGACCGTGACGACGCCGGTCGCCGGCTCGGCGCCGAGATCCCGTCGGCGCTGTCCGAGACCGAGAGGGCGGCGGCGCTGGTGCTCGGGCTGCCTCGAGGTGGCGTGATCGTCGCGGCCGCCGCGGCGAAAGTCATGGGCCTGCCGGTGGACGCGTTGCCGGTGCGCAAGATCGGGCTGCCGCGCAACCCGGAGGTCGCGGTCGGCGCGTATGCGGCCGGTGGCGAGCCGGTGCTCAACGAGTCCGTCGTGCGTGCCGAGGAGCTGCGGCCCGCCGACCTCGACGTGCTGGTCGCCGCGGCCGTCGAGGGAGTCCGTGCCGACGAGGCCCGCTACCGCCCGGGACGCGGTCCCCTCGACGCGACCGGTCGGGTGGTCGTCCTCGTCGACGACGGCGCCGCCACCGGGGCGACGATGCGGGCAGCCATCGTCGCCGTGCGGCTTGCGGGCGCGAGGCGCGTCGTGGTCGCCCTCCCGGTGGCACCGAGGGAGACCCTCGCGGTGCTGGAGCGCGAGGCCGACCAGGTCGTCTGCCTCGAGCGACCCCTGCTGTTCCGCGCGGTCGGCTGGGCCTACGCCCAGTTCGCGCCGCCGAGCCCGGAGCAGGTCTTCCGCGCCTTGGCCGGTCGGGCGACCCGTTGATCGCCAGGTAGCCTGGACGTCCGCTCCGACAACCAGCCGGATGGAGTACCTCCTGTGGCCGCCGACCTCGTCGACACCATCGTCAGTCTCGCCAAGCGCCGGGGGTTCGTGTTCCCCAGCGGCGAGATCTACGGCGGCACCCGCTCCGCGTGGGACTACGGTCCGCTCGGCGTCGAGCTCAAGGACAACGTACGCAAACAGTGGTGGCAAGCCATGGTCCGCAGCCGCGACGACGTCGTCGGCCTCGACTCGGCGGTCATCCTCCCGCGCGAGGTATGGGTCGCCTCCGGTCACGTCGAGGCGTTCGTCGACCCGCTGGTGGAGTGCCAGTCCTGCCACAAGCGCTACCGCGCCGACCACCTCGCCGAGGCGTTCGAGGCCAAGAACGGGCGGCCGCCGCAGGACGACCTCGCCGACGTCGCGTGCGCCAACTGCGGGACGCGAGGCGCGTGGACCGAGCCGCGGATGTTCAACGGGCTGCTCAAGACCTACCTCGGTCCGGTGGAGTCCGACGAGGGGCTGCACTACCTGCGTCCCGAGACCGCGCAGGGCATCTTCGTCAACTTCCTCAACGTGATGACGGCTGCGCGGCGCAAGCCGCCGTTCGGCATCGCACAGACCGGCAAGTCGTTCCGCAACGAGATCACGCCGGGCAACTTCATCTTCCGTACGCGCGAGTTCGAGCAGATGGAGATGGAGTTCTTCGTCGTGCCCGGCACCGATGAGGAGTGGCACCAGTACTGGATCGACGAGCGCACCAACTGGTACGTGAACCTCGGCATCTCCCCCGACAACCTGCGTCACTACGAGCACCCGAAGGAGAAGCTGTCGCACTACTCGAAGCGCACCGTCGACATCGAGTACAAGTTCGGCTTCGCCGGCAACGACTGGGGCGAGCTCGAGGGCATCGCGAACCGTACGGACTTCGACCTCACCACCCACAGCGAGCACTCCGGCACCGACCTGAGCTACCGCGACCCGGTGACGAACGAGAAGTTCGTCCCGTACGTGATCGAGCCTGCGGCCGGTCTCACCCGGTCGCTGATGGCGTTCCTCGTCGAGGCGTACACCGAGGACGAGGCCCCGAACACCAAGGGCGGCGTGGATGTACGGACGGTGCTCAAGCTCGATCCGCGCCTCGCGCCGGTGAAGGCCGCGGTGCTGCCGTTGTCGAAGAACGAGGACCTGTCGCCGAAGGCGAAAGACCTCGCGGCCGAGCTCCGTACGCTCTGGAACGTCGACTACGACGAGACCCAGGCCATCGGTCGTCGCTACCGCCGTCAGGACGAGATCGGTACGCCGTTCTGCGTCACGGTCGACTTCGACACCCTCGACGACCAGGCGGTGACCATTCGCGAGCGCGACACCATGACGCAGGAGCGCATCGGCCTCGACGCCGTGCGCGGCTGGCTCGCCCAGCGCCTCCCCGGCTGCTGACCCTGACCGACCCGGTGATGTGTATGGTTGGTGTATGAGTCGCACCAACATCGAGATCGACGAGGAGCTCGTCGGCTGGGTGATGCACCGCTACCACCTGCCGACGAAGCGTGCCGCCGTGGACTATGCCCTCCGTCGACTTCGGGTCGAGCCGATGTCCGTCGACGAGATCCTCGCGCTCGAGGGCACCGGTTGGGAGGGTGACCTCGCGGCGATGCGGGGCGAAGGTCAGCCAGTGCGATGAGCGTCCTCATCGACACGTCCGCATGGATCGCCTTCCTCCGCGGCGACGAAGCCTCGACCACTCCGGCGTTGCGCATCGCGATCAGAGCGGGTGAGGCCGCGACGACCGACCAGGTCATCCTTGAGCTGCTGGCAGGTGCTCGAGACGACCTCGACCTCCAGCGGCTGAAACGACTGGTGGGCGCTCTGGACTTCCGGCCGCAGGACGCCCCGGCCGACGCCGAGCTGGCTGCCGAGCTCTACCGTGCGTGCCGCCGGGCAGGGGACACTCCGCGAGCGCTGGCTGACTGCCTCGTCGGCGCGGTGGCCCTGCGCAACGACCTGCCCGTCCTGCATCAGGACCGTGACTTCCAGGTGCTCGCTCGGCACGGAGGAGTCCGGCTCGCCTGACCCGCGGGGATGGGACGATGGGGCGTGACCGTGCGCCCCCTGCTGCTCGACGACCGGCCGATCTGGCCGCCGGTCGTGCTGGCGCCGATGGCCGGGATCACCGGCGTCGCGTTCCGCCGGCTGTGCCGCGACTACGGTGCCGGCTTGTACGTGAGCGAGATGGTGACGTCTCGGGCCCTGGTCGAGCGCGATGCCGAGACGATGCGCATGGTCACGTTCGCGGCCGACGAGTCACCGAGGTCGCTGCAGCTGTACGGCGTCGACCCGGGCGTCGTGGGGGCGGCCGTACGCATCGTGGTCGACGAGGACCTGGCCGACCACGTCGACCTGAACTTCGGCTGCCCGGTCCCCAAGGTCACGCGCAAGGGCGGCGGGAGCGCGCTGCCGTACAAGCGCCGGCTGTTCGGCGCGATCGTCTCGGCTGCTGTCGAGGCGAGCGGCGGGCGGGTCCCGGTGACGGTCAAGATGCGCAAGGGGATCGACGACGACCACCTGACCTACCGGGACGCGGGCCGGATCGCGCAGGACGCCGGTGCCGCGTGGGTGGCTCTGCACGGCCGTACGGCGGCGCAGATGTACTCGGGCGAGGCCGACTGGACCGCGATCGCCGAGCTCAAGGCTGATCTCGATGTCCCGGTGCTGGGCAACGGTGACGTCTGGGAGGCCGCGGACGCCGTACGCATGGTCGAGCAGACCGGCTGCGACGGCGTCGTCGTCGGCCGCGGGTGCCTCGGCCGGCCGTGGCTGTTCGGCGACCTCGCCGCGGCGTTCGACGGGCAGCTCGCCGGGTCGCCCGCTGGGGCGCCTCCCGTGGCCCGGCCGGGGCTTGCCGAGGTCGCCCGCGTGATGCTCCGGCACGCAGAGCTGCTGGGCGAGGAGCTGGGCGACGAGGGGCGCGGCTGCCGCGACTTCCGCAAGCATGTCGCGTGGTACCTGAAGGGCTTCCGCGTCGGCTCGGCGGCGCGTTGCGCGCTCGGGCTGGTCGGCTCGCTGGCCGAGCTGGCGGATCGCCTGCAGGCGCTCGACCTCGACCAGCCCTACCCCGACGACGTCCTCGGGGCCCCGCGTGGGCGGACGACCGGCCTGCGGAAGGTCAGCCTCCCCGAGCGCTGGCTGGACGATCCGGAGGCCGACGCGGTCCCCGTCGGCGCCGAGCTCGCACTCTCAGGTGGTTAGCAGCCCGATCCCGGTGTGTCGTGGAACCGCCTGTGCCACCTTGGCGTCGTAGAAGTCAAGTGGTCCTGCCGGTTTGTCCGGGGCGAGGCCGCGGGAAGGATGGCTCGGTGCTCAACATCGCGAACCCGACCACGCTCGTGACCCTGGACTTCTGGGCCGACCTCGGCTGCCCCTGGTGCTACATCGGTAGCCGCCGGCTGGCCCTCGCCGTGGCGCACGAGCCTGATGGCTCGGTCGCGACCCGCTGGCGGGCCTTCCAGCTGCGTCCCGGGGTACCCGTCGACGGGCACCCCGGGCAGAGCGACGCGCACGAGCCGCTCCCGGCGGAGGCTCGAGAGCGCATCGACGCGATCGGCCGCGAGGTCGGGATCGCCTTCCGGCCGGAGGCGCTCGACCGGGTACGCGACACGGGCCTCGCGCACCGCGCGGTGCTGCTGTACGACGGGCAGCCGCGCCAGCGGGCGGTCGTCTCGGCCCTGTATGCGGCGCACTTCGAGCGCGGCCTCGACATCAGCCGGCTGGACACCGTCGTGGCCGAGGCGGCGCAGGCGAGCGGCGACCAGCCGGACCGGGTGCGGCAGCGGCTCGTCTCGGGCGAGTGCGAGGCAGAGCTCGCCACCGATCTGGTGGAGGCGCGGGTGGTGGGCGTGACGGCGGCACCGACCTACGTCGTGGCGGGTTGGGTCGCCGTCCAGGGCGCGCAGGAGATCGAGGTGCTGCGGGCCCTGATCGCCGAAGGGCGACGCGCAGCCGGGTAGGTTCGGGCGCGTGAGCGATCCGTACGACGAGCACGCCGCGGAACGTTGGGTGCGCGAGCCGGCCAAGCGGCCTGGGCGCACCGCCTTCGCCCGGGACCGGGGGCGGGTGCTGCACAGCGCGGCCCTGCGCCGGCTCGCCGGGAAGACGCAGGTCGTGGTGGCGGGGGAGTCGGACTTCCCGCGTACCCGGCTGACGCACTCGCTCGAGGTCGCGCAGATCGGGCGTGAGCTGGGGCAGGTGCTCGGCTGCGACCCGGACGTCGTCGAGGTGGCGTGCCTCGCGCACGACCTCGGCCACCCGCCCTTCGGTCACAACGGCGAGCAAGCCCTCGACGACGTGGCGCAGGACTGCGGCGGGTTCGAGGGAAACGCCCAGACTCTCCGCGTGCTGACCAGGCTCGAGGCCAAGACCTTCGGGCCGTCGTACGGTCCGCGGCCGGAACGCAGCGTGGGCCTCAACCTCACGCGGGCGAGCCTCGACGCGGCGACGAAGTACCCGTGGCCGCGTTCGGACGGCCCCAAGTTCGGGGTGTACGCCGACGACGCCGATGTCTTCGCGTGGCTGCGCGACGGGGCGCCGGGGCGGCGGCGCTGCCTCGAGGCCCAGGTCATGGACTGGGCCGACGACATCGCGTACTGCGTGCATGACGTCGAGGACGCGGTCCAGG
>DAIPJR010000180.1:0-4648 GCA_036770165.1 Actinomycetes bacterium
AACATCAAGGGCCCGGAGCTGCTCAACAAGTACGTCGGCGAGACCGAGCGGCACATCCGCCTCGTCTTCCAGCGGGCGCGCGAGAAGGCGTCCGAGGGCACACCGGTCATCGTGTTCTTCGACGAGATGGACTCGCTGTTCCGCACCCGCGGGTCCGGGGTCTCCTCCGACGTCGAGAACACCATCGTCCCCCAGCTGCTCAGCGAGATCGACGGCGTCGAGAGCCTGGAGAACGTCCTGGTGATCGGCGCCTCCAACCGTGAGGACATGATCGACCCCGCGATCCTGCGCCCCGGGCGGCTCGACGTGAAGATCAAGATCGAGCGGCCCGACGCGGAGGCTGCGCGGGACATCTTCCAGAAGTACCTCACCGCCGAGCTGCCGTTGCACGCCGACGACGTCGCCGAGAACGACGGGTCCAAGGAGGCCGCTGTCGCCGCGATGATCCAGCGGGCCGTCGAGGCGATGTACACCGAGACCGAGGACAACCAGTTCCTCGAGGTGACCTACGCGGGCGGCGACAAGGAGGTCCTGTACTTCAAGGACTTCAACTCCGGCGCGATGATCGAGAACATCGTGTCCAGGGCCAAGAAGATGGCGATCAAGGACCTGCTCGAGCGCGGCCAGAAGGGCATCCGCGTCGGGCACCTGCTGGACGCCTGCATCGACGAGTTCAAGGAGAACGAGGACCTGCCGAACACGACCAACCCCGACGACTGGGCGCGCATCTCCGGCAAGAAGGGCGAGCGCATCGTGTTCATCCGTACTCTCGTGCAGGGGAAGAAGGGCACCGAGGCAGGGCGGCAGATCGACACCGTCGCCAACACGGGGCAGTACCTGTAGGGACGTTGGCCACAACTGCGGCTTCCCCGTCAACGCAGGGGCATACCCTCGTGCCATGAGCGCCCGCCGCGTGATGGGGATCGAGACCGAGTACGGGATCTCGTTGCCGGGCCAGCCTGGCGCCAACGCGATGCTGCTGTGCTCGCAGATCGTCAACGCCTATGCGTCCGAGGCGAGCCGGGCGCGCCGCGCCAAGTGGGACTTCGAGGAGGAGTCGCCGTTGCGCGACGCCCGAGGGTTCGAGGTGGAGCGCGCCGGGGCCGACCCGAGCCAGCTGACCGACGAGGACCTGGGCCTCGCCAACGTGATCCTCACCAACGGGGCGCGGCTGTACGTCGACCATGCGCACCCCGAGTACTCCTCGCCTGAGGTCACCGGACCCCGCGACGCGGTGCTGTGGGACAAGGCCGGCGAGCTGATCATGGCCCGTGGGGCGCAGCTCGCGGCGCAGACGCCGCAGGCTGCCGGCACCGCGCCGATCACGCTGTACAAGAACAACACCGACAACAAGGGCGCCTCGTACGGGACGCACGAGAACTACCTGATGAGGCGCGAGACCTCGTTCGCCGCCATCGTGCGGCACCTCACCCCGTTCTTCGTGTCCCGCCAGGTCGTCTGCGGTTCGGGGCGGGTCGGCCTTGGGCAGGACGGGCGCGAGCACGGGTTCCAGATCAGCCAGCGGGCGGACTTCTTCGAGGTCGAGGTCGGCCTCGAGACGACGCTCAAGCGGCCGATCATCAACACCCGCGACGAACCGCACGCCGACGCGGAGAAGTACCGCCGGCTGCACGTCATCATCGGCGACGCCAACCTCGCCGAGGTCTCGACCTATCTCAAGGTCGGTACGACGGCGCTCGTGCTCGCGATGATCGAGGACGGCTGGCTGGCCGACGACCTGTCGGTGCTGCGGCCGGTGTCAGCGCTGCACGCGGTGTCGCACGACCCCACGCTGAAGCACCAGGTCGAGCTGCGCGACGGCCGCCGGCTCACCGCGGTCGAGCTGCAGCTGGAGTACCTCGACCAGGCCCGCAAGTACGTCGAGGACCGGATGGGCACCGATGCCGACGCCGAAACGGTCGATGTCCTCGCCCGATGGGAGTCGGTGCTGGGACGGCTCGCGTCCGACCCGATGAGCCTGTCCCGCGAGCTCGACTGGGTCGCCAAGCTCGAGCTGCTGCAGGCCTACCGCGACCGCGACGGCCTCGGCTGGGACAGCGCGCGGCTGCAGGCGATCGACTTCCAGTACTCCGACGTACGGCCCGAGAAGGGCCTCTACCACCGGCTCGTGGCGCGCGGCCGCATCGAGCGGATCGTCGACGACGCGGCCGTCGCCCGCGCGGTCGGCAGCCCGCCCGAGGACACGCGGGCCTACTTCCGGGGCGAGTGCCTGCGCCGCTACGCCGGAGAGATCGCGGCCGCCTCCTGGGACTCGGTGATCTTCGACGTGCCGGGCCGCGACACCCTCCAGCGGGTCCCGACGCTCGAACCGTTGCGCGGCTCCAAGGCGCACGTGGGTGCCCTGCTGGACCGCTGCCCGACCGCCGCCGACCTCCTCGACGCCCTGGGCGCCGGCCACTAGAGCCGGCGTACCGCATACCCCGAGTCGCCCCTACCTCCCGGGTTGAGTTGGCGAGGCGGCGACGTCAGGTCGCGCGAGAGCCCGAGCCCGCCGCGCACCGCCGAGTGGGTATAGACGATCGTCGCCACCCAACGGTCGCCGGCCCTCGCAGCGGACGACGAGACGACCTCGACGGTCTGCGTCAGCGGCCGGCTGGCGTCTCGCAAGCGGTCGTTGATCGCGCGCAGGACGCGGTCACCCCATGAGTCAGCGCGAGACTCGATCTCCCACCGGCCGTCGTCGTCGAATCTGATGTCCGTCACCATGTCATCGGTGATCACGACATGCGGAGATCAACGGCGCGGGGCCTCGGCGGCGGGTACGAGGCGCAGGGCGCGGCTCGGGCAGGATGTCGCTGCCCGTTCGGCCAGGCGGACGAGACGGGCGGGAACCGTACCCTTCACCACCGGGAAGCCCCAGTCGTCGAGCTCGACGACCTCGGGCAGGAGCTCGGCGCAGACTCCGTTGCCGTCGCAGCGCACCCAGTCGACGACCAGCCGCGGCCCGTCCATCAACGCCATGATCCGTCACCCCTTCCCGGGAGCACGATCGCCGGCAGGGCTTCGCGGCAGGCCGGCCCCGCTGCATGGCGGTCGATCTCCTCGGGGAACCCGCCGAGCAGCGAGCGGACCAGTCGCACAACCCCGTCAGGATGGTGGCACGCCCCGCGCCCTGCCACCATGCCGGCCCACCGCCGCAGCTGCTCAGGGGCGCGCGCCGCGTCCGGGCCGCCGTAGGCGAGGGCACGGGCGGCGCCGGCGAGCGCGGGCAGCCCGTTCAGGCACGGGCCGCACTGCCCGACGCGCTCGTCGGACAGCCACGCGGCGAGCCGCGCCGTCTCGGCCACCGGACAGGCACCCGCCGGGAGCACGACGACCATCCCCACACCCGGGTCCGCACCGGCCGGCACCAGGCCGGCCTTCGAGTACGGCAGGTCGGCCCGCTCGTACGGGAGCCAGGTCCCCGCGTACCCGCCGACGAGCAGGGCCGCAGGCGCGGGACCCGCCACGACGCCACCGGCGGCAGCCAGGATCGCGTCCAGCCGGGTACCCACCGAGGTCTCGACGACGCCCGGGTGCGCGACGGCGCCGAGCACCGTCAGCAGCATCGTGCCGGGCTCGGCCGCGGTGCCAGAGCTGCGGAACCAGTCCACCCCGTGGCGTACGAGCAGGGCGAGGTGGGCGAGCGTCTCGGCATTGGAGAGCAGGGTCGGCCGCCCCGTGACGCCCTTGGCGGCGATCAGCGGCGGCGCGGTGATCGGCCACGACGGCCGCCCGGACAGGTGCGCGACGACGGCGGTCGCCTCCCCGGCCAGGTAGCGCGACGGGCCCTCGACCAGACGGAACGAAGGGTCAGGCAGGTGGGCCGCCGAGCGCTCGGCCAGCGCGGTCCGGAGAGCGTCCGCCATCGCACTCCGCCCGCGATGCAGCCAGACGGCGACCTCCCTAGCGCCGACGGACCGAGCCGCGAGGGCCGCCCCGTCGAGCACGAGGTGCGGGCTGCGGGTGACGAGGACGGCGTCCTTGCGCGACGCCGGCTCGCTCTCGGCGGCGTTGACGACGACGATCGGCCGGCGCCGAGTCGACCCGTTCGCCGCATCGCGCACCGTCCGCAGCTTGGTACCCAGCGGGAACCCCGCACCGCCGCGCCCGCGGAGGCCCGACGCCTCGGCCAGCGCGACGACGTCGACCATGCCGGCGAGGTCGGCGCTGTCGGCGAGGTCGCGATCCTGCAGGGGGAGCGGGCCATGCGTCGCGAGGTGGGCAGCCAGGGTGAGGGCCGACCCGTCGCGGGGCAGCCCGAGCAGCAGCCTGGGCCCCGGCCCGTCCGGCTGCGGCCCCGTCGCGCGATCCGTCTCGGTGACGAGAGCGGTCATCGGCTCCCACCCATACCGGCTCCGGCTCGGCTGACCGACGCAGGGGCGGGCGGCGTTCCGGACTTCTTCGCCCAGCCCGCCGCGAGCGGTCCGCTCCAGGTCCACACCGCGACCAGGACGACGACGACTGGCAGGGCGGCCAGCCCGGCCAGGCGGGACGACGTCAGCGGTGCCGGCCACGCGCGCAGCCGCCACGCGACGGAAGCCAGAACCACGAGGACGCAGGCGCCGGTGAGTGCGAGGACCGGCAGCCGCCGGGTGTCCGAGCCGGTACCCAGGCTGTGCAGCACGACGGCCGGCCAGGCCGCGTA
>DAIPJR010000019.1:0-14227 GCA_036770165.1 Actinomycetes bacterium
ACGGAGACGTCGACCCGACGCTCGGGTCGTCCCTGGTCCGGCTCGGCTACGACCGCGACTTCGCCGAGCTGCCCGCGGAGGGCGGGGCGGTACAGCTCACCTACCGGCGGTCGTCGCACTGGTCGCAGGTCGTGCTCGACCGGGCGGCGGGGACCGTACGGCTCCCCGAAGGGGTGCAGCTCGACCTCGGCGCCACGGCCAAGGCCTGGGCGGCCGACCGGGCCGCCGACGCGATCCACGAGGCGTTCGGGTGCGGGGTGCTCGTCAGCCTGGGCGGTGACATCGCCCTCGCTGGACCGTGCCCCGAGGGGGGCTGGCCGATCCGCGTGCAGGAGCGCCCGGGTCCGGTGTCGACAGCGCCCGACGGGGCGAGCCAGACGGTGGCCCTTCAGTCCGGAGGGATCGCCACCTCGAGCACCGTGGCCCGCCGTTGGCGGCGCGGGGGCGAGGTCATGCACCACGTCATCGACCCCGCCACTGGCATGCCCGCGGTCTCGGTCTGGCGCACGGTCACGGTGACGGCGCCCACCTGCTTGCAGGCCAATGTCGCGACCACCGCAGCCATCGTCCGCAGCGCGTCGGCGGTCCCGCGGCTGGTCGCGTCCGGGCTGCCGGCCCGGCTGGTCGACCACGACGGCAACCTCACCCTTCTGTCCGGCTGGCCCGAGGAGGCCCACGATGAGCACCGGTAGCGCCCTTTGGTACCTGAGCCGGGGGACTGGCGTCGTCTCGCTCGTCCTCCTGACGGTGGTGATCGTCCTCGGCGTCCTGACCCGCGGCGGCCGCCCGCTTCCTGGCCTGCCGCGCTTCGCGGTGGCCGGCCTGCACCGCAACGCCTCGCTCCTCGCGGTCGCGTTCCTCGCCGTGCACATCGTCACGGCCGTGCTCGACCCGTACGTGACGATCGGCTGGTTCGCGACCCTCGTGCCGTTCGTCAGCAAGTACCAGACGGCGTGGATCGGGCTCGGCGCGCTGTCGCTGGACCTGATGCTGGCCGCTGTCGTGACCAGCCTGTTGCGGCAGCGCATCGGGCGGCGGGTGTGGCGCGCGATCCACCTGTCGGTCTACGCCTCGTGGCCGGTGGCGCTGGTGCACGCCTTCACCCTCGGCCCGGACATCAAGACCGGCGCGCTCGCGTGGCTCGGCGTGGGTTGCGTCGCCGCAACAGCCGGGGCTGTCGCGTGGCGCGTCGCCGACGACCAGCAGCCCAGCAACATCTCAGCAAGGAACCAGCAGGTCCGGCAGGACGCGGACCGCAAGGAGGTCATGGCATGAGCGTGCTCTGCGAGGAGACGGCCGTCACCGCGCGGCTGCTGCCCGACGACGCGGCCAGCGGGCGGCTGCGTGATCTCGCCGCCCACCAGCAGGTGTTCGGCGCGCCCGCGCCGGCCGGGGCCCTGACGTCGACCGCGATCGTGGCGATGGTCGAGGCCGCCGGCCTCACTGGTCGCGGCGGTGCCGGGTTCCCCATGGCGCGCAAGCTCAAGGCGGTCGCCGCCGGTGGCTCACCCGTCGTCGTGGCCAACGGCGCCGAGGGGGAGCCAGCCAGCAGCAAGGACAAGGTGCTGCTGTCGCTCGTCCCTCATCTCGTGCTGGACGGCCTGCAGCTCGCCTGCCGCGCCGTCGGTGCCACAGAGGCGTACGTGTACGTCCACGAAGGTCCGCTCGTCGCGATGATGAGCTCGATCATCTCGACGCGCGCGGCGCTCGGCATCGACCCCGTGACGCCCAAGCTCGTGTCCGCGCCCGCACGCTTCATCTCCGGGCAGGAGAGCGCGGTCGTGTCGCGGCTGGACGGCGGTCCGGCACTCCCCATGGCGGTCCCGCCTCCGGTCTACCTGAAGGGTGTGCACAAGAGCCCGACGCTCGTTCAGAACGTCGAGACGCTCGCGCACCTCGCCCTGCTCGTCCGGCGCGGCTCGGGGTGGTTCCGGTCAGCGGGTACTGAGGCGGAGCCCGGGACGATGCTGTGCTCTGTCACGGGCGCCGTCGCGCACAAGGGCGTCGTCGAGACACCGGTCGGGACCTCGATCAGTGCCGTCCTCGAGCGGGCCGGTGGAGTCGACGGCGACCTGCAGGCGGTGCTCGTCGGCGGCTACCACGGCGCCTGGCTGCCAGGGAGCGCGGCCCTCGACCTCCCGCTGTCGCTGGCCGGCTTGCGTCCACACGGCGCGACGCCGGGGGCCGGGGTCGTGGTCGCTCTCTCCACGCGAACCTGCGGCCTGGTCGAGACGGCCCGCGTGGTCGACTACCTCGCGGCGCAGTCGGCCCGCCAGTGCGGGCCGTGCCTCAACGGGCTGCCGGCCATGGCGGAGACGCTCGGCCGGCTCGCCCGGAGGGACCGCACTCCTGGGCTGGTCGAACGCGTGCACCAGCTGGCCGGCCTCGTCGAGCGACGCGGCGCCTGCCACCACCCGGACGGCACCGTCCGCTTCGTACGCAGTGCGCTGACGGTCTTCGCCGCCGAGGTCGACCGGCACCTGGCCGGCGGCTGCACGGCGACCGACCGTGCCGCCGTCCTCCCGACGCCGCGTACCCGTGGAGGTGCGTCATGAACCAGACCCTGGCCGTGAACTGGATCGCCTGCGACGGCCGCGGGCTGTGCGCCGAGCTGTTGCCCGAGCGCATCACCCCGGACGAGTGGGGGTTCCCGGTCGTGGACGGGCACCCCATGGGGCCCGACCTGCTGCCGGATGCGCGCCGCGCCGTGGCGGCCTGCCCGACCCTCGCGCTGCGGCTTGCGGCAACCGGCCGGTGAGATCCGCCGGTCGGTGATTCATGGCCGGTACCCATGCCGTCCCCAGGTACCTGTCAGGTAGCGCCCCCATGGTTGCGGGAGCGAGGGGCGCCGTCGATCGGCCGACGCCATGCCTCGGCGGCTTCGAGGAGGATGTTGGATGAGACGGCGCACCTTGGTGGTCAACGGCGTTCTAGCCCTCGCGGTGGTCGGCGCGGGCGCCGGCGCGTACTTCTCCGTGGGCAGCCCGGCGAGCGCGCAGGCCGCGACGACGCGTACGGGAACTGTGGCCAGCGGGACCGTCACGGCGACGGTCTCGGCTAGCGGCAACACCGCGTCGACGACGGCGACCGGAGTGAACTTCGCCAGTACCGGGACCCTGACCGCCATGTACGTGAAAGCCGGCTCGCGCGTCTCGAAGGGCGAGGTCCTGGCTACCATCGACCCGACGTCGGCCGAGGCTACGGTCACGTCGGCCAAGGCTCAGCTCACCGCGGCGCAGGCGCAGCTCACGCAGGCGGACACCGGCCAGACCGCTCAGTCCGCCGAGCGTGACCGGCTGTCGGTCCAGTCCGCCCGGCTGACCGTCTCGAACGCCGTGACCGCGCTTGCCGAGGCGAAGGCGCAGCAGGCGCTCGATGCCGAGCAGCAGGCGCAGGACGTAGCGACGGCTGTCGCGGGCGGCAATGCCACAGCCATCACGCAAGCCAAGCAGCAGCAGGCTCAGTCCGCGCTCAAGGATGCCCAGTCGGTGTCGCAGTCGGCCCAGCAGCTCGCGGCAGCAAGGATCCAGCTCGCCCAGCAGCAGGTCACCGCAGAGACGGACGCGTTGCCACCGTCGGCTGCTTCGGTCGCCCAGGCCCGGTCCTCCGTCGTGTCGGCGGCCGCGTCGCTGACCACGGCCGAGACGGCGCTGGCCGAGACGACGATGCGTGCGCCCGTCGCCGGGACGGTGCTCTCCGTCGCCGCAGCGGTCGGCGACACGGTCTCGAGCTCCACCGGTTCCTCGAACGCGGCCTCGAGCACGTCGTCCAGCGCGGCCTCGAGCGCCTCCTCGACGGCCAGCTCCTCGTCGTCGACGACCGGCTTCGTCGTCCTCACCGACCTGGCCTCGCTGCAGGTGACGGCCGACGTCGCCGAGGCGGATGCGGCGTCCGTCAAGGTCGGCCAAACCGTGTCGATCACGTTCGCCGCGACCGACTCCGTCGTCCAGGGCACCGTCACCGCGGTGTCCATCGAGGGCACCGTCAGCAGCAACGTCGTGCAGTACCCGGTCACTGTGTCCCTCGCGAACGTGCCCGCCGGTGCCAAGCTCGGCGCGAGCGTGAGCCTCGTCATCACGACGGGCAGCAAGGACGGCGTCCTGTACGTGCCGAGCTCGGCCGTCACGACGCTCGGCAGCACCCACACGGTGACCGTCGTCGCGGGCGGCAAGAACTCGGTCGTCCCCGTACAGATCGGCCTGGTGGGCAACAGCACCACCGAGATCACCAGCGGCCTCACCGAGGGCGAGAGCGTCGTCCTTTCCTCGACGACGGCCACCGGCACGACGACGGGCGGGTTCCCGTCGCTGGGCGGCGGCCTGGGTGGCGGGCTCGGCGGCGGCCTCGGGGGTAGCCGATGACCCTGACGGGCGTACCGATCAGCCGACCGGTGATCGCGCTGGCTCGCGTGACCAAGACCTACGGCTCCGGTGACACCGAGGTGCATGCCGTCGCCGGCGTCGACCTCGTTGTCGAGCGCGGCGAATACGTCGCCATCATGGGCGCCTCGGGCTCTGGCAAGTCCACGCTGATGAACATCATCGGCTGCCTCGACGCGCCGACCCGAGGTCGCTACCGGCTGGACGGCGTCGACGTCCGCAGGATCGCCGAGCACCAGCAGTCCAAGGTGCGCAACCGCAAGATCGGCTTCATCTTCCAGTCGTTCAACCTGATCCCGCGGACCACCGCGCTGGCGAACGTCGAGCTGCCGCTCGCCTACGCGGGCGTCAAGCCGGCGGAGCGCCGCCGCAGGGCACTTGCCGCCCTCGACCGGGTCGGGCTGGGCGACCGGGTCGGGCACCTCCCGTCGGAGCTGTCCGGCGGTCAGCAGCAGCGGGTCGCGCTGGCCCGTGCGATCGTCACCGATCCCGTGCTGCTGCTCGCCGACGAGCCGACCGGCGCGCTCGACTCGCGCAGCACCGAAGGTGTGCTCGAGCTGTTCGCCGAGCTGAACGCAGCGGGCCGGACCGTCGTCGTCATCACGCACGAGGACGACGTCGCAGCGCACGCCAGCCGGGTCGTACGGATGCGGGACGGGCTCGTGGTCAGCGACACCCGGCGGGCGGCGGCCCCGTGAGCCTGACCGAGAGCGCCCGCTTCGCCGTGCGCGGTGTGAGTGCCAACAAGCTGCGGTCCTCGTTGACCACGCTCGGCATCCTCATCGGGGTCGCCGCGGTCATCATCCTGGTGGCGGTCGGTACCGGATCGAGCGCGGCGATCCAGACGTCGATCAGCAAGCTGGGGAGCAACACCCTGACGGTCAACGCGTCCCAGGGCGGCACCGGAGGACGCGGAGGTGGCGGGGTGGGCGGCTTCGGCGGCTTCGGCGGCGCGGGAGGCGGAGCCAGGCCCGGAGGCACAGGCTTCGGCGGTGCCAGCTCCACCACGGTCAGTTCCGGCACGCAGATCCGCAGCGCGACGCTGACCCTCGACGACGCCCAGGCGCTGACCGACAAGGCCCAGGCGCCGGACGTGCAGTCGGTGGCGCCGGTGGTCAGCGTCTCCTCTGTCGTCGCCACGTACGCGGGAGCGAAGCACACGGTGTCGACGTTCACCGGTACCTCGCCCAGCTACCTGGTCAACGACGACGACTCGGTCCAGGCCGGCGTCCCGTTCAGCAACGCCGACTACTCGGCGCACCGCCGCGTGGCGCTGCTCGGCGTCACGGTCGCCAAGGACCTCGTCGGCGGTACCGGCCTGTCGGCGGTGGGGAAGACGGTGCAGTTCAACGGCATCGGGTTCCAGGTCGTGGGCATCCTCGCCGCCAAGGGCAGCACCGGACCGCAGGACCAGGACGACCGGGTCATCGCGCCGCTCTCGTCGGTACGGGACACCCTGGCCGGGTATGGGTCGCTGGGCAGCATCTCGGTCAAGGCGAAGTCGGCTGCGACGGTGGCCGCCGCCACGAACGAGGTGGAGGCGATCCTGAACGGGCGGCACCACGTGACCACGGCGACCGCCGACTACACGGTCTTCTCGGCGTCGTCGATCCTGTCGGCCGCCACGTCGAGCACCCAGACCTTCACGGTGCTGCTCGCCTCGGTGGCCGCGATCAGCCTGCTGGTGGGCGGCATCGGCGTCATGAACATCATGCTGGTCACCGTCACCGAGCGGACGCGAGAGATCGGCATCCGCAAGGCCATCGGCGCCGGCAAGGGCGACATCGTCGGCCAGTTCCTCATCGAGGCCGTGCTGCTGTCCCTGTTCGGCGGCGTCGTCGGGGTCCTCGTCGGGCTGGTCGGGTCGCGTTTCACCATCGTTGGCGTGCAGCCGGTCGTCGCCCCGTACTCGGTCGGCCTGGCCTTCGGTGTCGCGGTCGCCGTCGGTCTGTTCTTCGGGCTCTATCCGGCGAGCCGCGCCGCATCCCTGCGTCCTATCGACGCCCTTCGGTACGAGTGATCGGAGCCCGCAGATGAGCAGCACCAACCTGGACGAGATGTTCGAGCCGAAGGGTGCCGACCCGGTGTCGAACGATGACGCGGGCGGCGCCGAGGACTTCGACGACCTCGAGCTCGAGCCGATGGCCAAGCGCCGGCTGCATCCGCTGACCGGTGCGCTGCTGCTCGCACTGTTCGGGATCGCCGCCTTCGCCGGTGGGGTCGCCGTCCAGAAGAGCCATGGCACGGCCGCGGCCTCGGGTGTCCCTACCGGGTTCCCCGCAGCGCTGGCAGGCGGCTTCGGAAACCTCGGCGGCCCCGCGGGTGCCGCCGGCGCGACCGGCTCGACGTCCTCCTCGTCCGCTGCGTCCGCCGCAGTCATCGGCCAGGTGGTGTCGATCAGCGGGAGCACGCTGACGGTCCGGAACTTCGGCGGCAAGACGGTGATCGTCCACCTGCCGGCCGGGACGACAGTGAGCCGGACCACGTCGGTGCCGCTGAGCACCCTGGTAGCGGGCTCGACGGTGACCGTTGCCGGGACGACCGGCAGCGACGGCAGCGTGACGGCTACCGCAGTGACCACCCGGGGTACGGGCTGATGCCCAGACCCCGTCCGACCCCGTTCGACCTGGCCAATCGAAGGAATCCCATGCCCCGCACCCGTTCGACCCGTACCGCCGCAGCAGCTGTAGCCGCCTTCGCCAGCACTGCCGTTCTCGCCGGGTGCGGGGGCGGCACGTCGACCGGTTCGACCGCGGCGGCGACCGCGGCGGCATCCTCGGCGGCACCATCCGGCCAGCCCGGTGGGGCACGGGGCGGGTTCGATGCCGCCACGCTGCAGAAGCTGACCCAGTGCCTCGCCGCAGCCGGGATCACCGTCCCGTCGTTCTCCGCGCGGCCCCGTCCGAGCGGCGTACCGACGGGCCTGCCCAGCGGCATCCCCAGCGGGGTGCGTCCCAGTGGTGCTCCCACAGGCGGTCCGGGTGCCGGCTTCGGTGGCGGTCCGGGAGGGGCCGGCTCCGTCCTCGGGAGCGCGGCCGCTCAGGCGGCGCTGAAGGCCTGCGGGATCACGTTGCCCGGGCGGCCAGGGGCTTCAGCGGCTCCGACCGGATGACCGGCTGACAGGATAACCGGCTGGCCGTGACGGGACTGACGAGGCGCCCGAGCCGCCGGTCAGGTCTCGCCGCCGATGTCGTTGGCGTAGGCCTCCCACATCAGGTCCGACCCCCGCTGGCGGTGCCGGATCAGCCGGAAGAGCAGGTCCGTGGCGCTCTCGCGGATGTCCGCTATGTCGTCGTCGACCTTCGCGGCCTGGACGAGCCGGCCGCAGTGGTCGAGCAGCTTGTTGATGACCTCGTGGTCGTAGCGCAGCTGGTCGACCGCGCGGGCCAGGCGCGGGGCGGTCGCCACGACGTCGTCGTAGACGCCGTCGGCACCTTCGGTGACGGTCACGTGCTCGGCGAAGTCGCTCGCCAGCTGGTCGAGGCGGCTCTTCACCAGGTGCGTCCAGCTCTCGATCCGCCCGGGGGTGGGCGCGGCCAGCGCCGTCTCGAGGCGGCCGATCGCCTCCCGGAGCTCGGCCCGGCGTCGACGCACCTCGTCGAGCGCGATCTGGCTGGCGGTGGTCTCGTCCTGCATGGTCGCCTCCGTGCGTACGCCGTCCGTAGCCATGCCTGCCGATGCTCTGCGCAGGTCTCGATGATGCGGCCGACGACGCGGAAAGGGAAGAAGCCGACGAGGCTGGACTGGCATGTCCAGCCTCGTCGGCCTGCCCCCCGATGGGCCTGACCACGGATGATCGGGCCTCGCGGTCCCCTGGTTGGGCCCACTATAAACTGGTAGACCGCCAGGAAACTAGACCTTGGACCCGCGAATGTCTGCGGGCCCCGCAGGTGCCCTCAGCGGGTCAGGCCGGCAGGCCGAGCTCGCGCTTGAGCAGGCCCAGGACCAGGGCTCGGACGCGGGAGGGCGTCGTTCCGGGCACGCCGGCCACGCACTCGATCGCCAGCCCGTCCAGGGCAGCGGCCGTGATCGTCGCGGTCTCGGTCGCGGACCGCACGGTGAACTCGCCGGCGTCGGCCCCCGCCTGGATCACCGATGCGAGGGTGGCCTTGAACCGGCGCGCGCTCCACTCGAGCACGGCCTTCACGTCGGAGTCGTAGGGCGCCTGGTCGAAGGCGGCCAGCCAGATCTGCCACTCGGGGTCGCCCACCCCCGACGGGATGGACTCGCCGATCGCCTTGGCGACCCGCTGCCAGTGCGTACGAGCCCCCTTCGTCGACCGGACGACGTTGCCGGCGGCGCGGTCCTCGACGTGCTCGAGGGCCGCCAGGAAGAGCTTCTTCTTCGTACCGAAGTGATAGCTCAGCCGGGCCGGGCTCATGCCGGTCTCGACGGCGATGCTGCGCAAGGTGATGGCCTCGTAGCCACGACTCGCGACGGCGGCGACGAACGCGTCCAGCATCCGGGCCCGCTCGAGGTCGCTCAGCGGTGGCCGCCCCGGTCGCGCAGCACTCCCAGGGGATGCCTTGGTCATCCGTGGATCGTACGGCCCCGCCGCCGCCCTCGGACTCAGCCGTTCAGGGCCTGCTGGACGTCCCAGACGTGGTGGTTGAGGTCGTGCAGCAGGTACCGCCCCAGGCTGCCCACGGTGAACGTCGGTCCGTCGCTGCGCCGCCCGGTACGCGCCAGCCCCTCGGCGTCGACCCAGTCGTACAGCACCGCGAGCCGCTCGGCGTTGGTCATGATCTGGGCGCCGACGACGGCGGGGGTGACCTCTCCGTACGGCACCTCGGCCGCGGTGGTGTCGGGGTCCCAGTCGGCGAACTCGGGGTCGTCCTCGGCGAGCATCCGGCTCGTCCGAACGGAGTACAGCGCGAGGACGTCGCGCACGTGCTCGCCGTACTCGGTCGGCGACCAAGTCGTCGGCGTCGGCCGGACCCTTACCGCTGGATCGGCGGCATGCCCGGCCAGCAGCACCTGCCAGCGCCGCCCGGTATCACGTACCAGGGTGGCGAGCTGTGCCTCCGGCAGGTCCCGGACGTCGTAGCCGCACTCGGCACAGGTCTCGTCGAGCACGAACGTCCAGTCGCGACCGTCGCCCACGGCGGGCCTCCCTTGCGTCGTAGCGGTCCTTGAGGTGCCGAGCCGTTCAGGTGATTCAGGTCCTGAGCCAGGCGGCCGACCCGCCGGGCAGCATGCCGCTGTCCACCGGCGCGCTTGCCAGCACGACGCCGCCCCACTCGTCCGGCAGCTCGAGCGCCTGGCCGCCGAAGACGACGACGCAGGTCGAGGTGCCGCGGCGGAACGCCATCGCGTCGACGCGCCCTTCGACGTGCAGCCACGTCAGTGCCGCCGCCGGGCCGGAGAAGTACGGTCGCCGCAGCTCGAGCGCCCGCCGGTAGAGGCTGAGGAACGAGTGCGCCTCGGTGAGCTCGAGGTCGACGGAGTAGCGGGTGAACCACTCCGGCTGGGGCAGCCAGGGCGCAGCGGGATCGTCGGTGAGCGAGAAGCCGAACGAGGGCTGGTCGTGCTCCCAGGGCAGCGGTACCCGGCAGCCGTCGCGGCCCAGCTGGCTGCCTCCGCTCCGTACGACGACCGGGTCCTGCCGCGCAGACATCGGGAGGTCGAGCACCTCGGGCAGGCCGAGCTCCTCGCCCTGGTAGAGGTAGACGGAGCCGGGCAGGGCCAGCAGCATCAGGATCGCCGCGCGCGCGTAGCGCTGGCCCTGGGCGAGGTCGACCGGCCCCCGGAACCGGGTGCTGGCTGCCGGGTCCTCGTTGTCGGCCACCACGTGCGACTGGTCCTGGCCGTAGCGCGTGACGGTCCGGTGAACGTCGTGGTTGGACAGGGTCCACGTCACCGCGGCGCCGACCTCGGCGATGTGCTCGAGGCCGCGCTCGATGGCGAGGCGGACGTCGCCGGCCCGGAACGGCTGGGTGAGCAAGGGGAAGTAGAAGGCCTGCGGCAGCTCGTCAGGACGCACGTACTTGGCGAGATCCTCGACGTCGCGTACCCAGATCTCGCCGACCAGCGTCAGGTCGCGCCCTTCGTACGAGTCGGCCACCCGCCGCCAGCGCCGGTAGACGTCGTGGACGTCCGGATGGTTCCAGAACGGGGAGGCGGTCCCCACGTCGGTCAGAGGGTCCCAGTCGGGCAGCGCAGGGTCCTTGAGCAGGCCGTGCGCCACGTCGATGCGGAACCCGTCGACGCCTCGGTCGAACCAGAACCGCAGCACGTCCTCGAACAGGTCGCCGACGTCCGGGTTTCGCCAGTTGAAGTCGGGCTGTCCCGCGTCGAACAGATGGAGGTACCACTGCCCTGGGGTTCCGTCGCTCTCGGTCACCCGCGTCCATGCCCGCCCGCCGAACACCGACCGCCAGTTGTTGGGCGGCTCGTCGCCGCCGGGCCCGCGTCCGTCGCGGAACAGGAAGCGGTCGCGCTCCGGCGAGCCGGGCGGGGTCGAGAGCGCGGCCTGGAACCACGGGTGCCGGCTCGAGCAGTGGTTGGGGACGAGGTCGAGCAGCAGCCGTAGGCCCCGCTCGTGCGCGTCGGCCAGCAAGGTGTCGAACTCGGCGAGGTCGCCGTAGGCCGGCTCGATGTCGGTGTAGTCCGCGACGTCGTAGCCGTGGTCGGCCTGCGGCGAGGGGAAGCACGGGTTGAGCCACAGCCCGTCGACGCCGAGGTCCTGCAGGTGGTCCAGCCGCGCGCGGAGGCCGGCCAGGTCGCCGATCCCGTCGCCGTCGGCGTCGGAGAACGAGCGGACGTAGACCTGGTAGACGACGGCGTCGCGCCACCAGGCGGGCTTGCCCGGACCGGCTGCTGGGTCGGTGAAGGCCGACGGGGCAGTCATGGAATCTCCTTCGCACTCGCGTGCGGACTACCTTTCCATGAACTGCCCCGCCGGTTCGGCTGCCCCTCGGGAGGTCAGCCGGCTCAGGGGGCCGACGCGCCTACCAGGCGCGGCCCGCGCGATCCACCCCGGTAGGTACGAGGTGTGCGCCGTCGAGGCGGTAACGGGTCATCGTGGTCAGCACGGGCGCGTAGACGTGGATGCTGACGGCGGGCTCCGCGCTCTGGTTGAGCATCTCGTGCCGGTGGTGGGCGCCGAACGGACGGACCCGACCTCGGACGAGATCGCGGTGCTCGACCGGGCTGGTCTCGGAGCCGACGACGATGCTCTCGGAGAGCACGCCCCGGACGACGACGACCGCGCCTGCGCTGCCGCCGTGGTCGTGCCACCCGGTCCGCTGACCAGGCAGCCAGGTCAGCAGCCAGGTCAGCAGCCAGGTCAGCAGCCAGGTCAGCAGCCAGGCCTCGAACCCGCCGGGGATCGCCAGGCGTTGCGGGATGCGCGCGTAGAAGCGCTGGTCGGCGTCGAACTGCACCAGGGACTGCCAGCTGCCCGGCCGGGACGCGAGGCCGTGTGCGGCGCGGGCGAGCAGGACGCTGGTCGTGGGTGCCGCGGTCTCGCGGCGGAGGGCAAGGGTGGACATGCGAGGGTCTCTCGTTCATTGTCTGTAAAACCTACCGGAATACTAGGAAAGTACTCGATCCCCAAGGAGCCCGTCAACGCGGGTGTACACCTGTACCCCGGACTGGTGCGGCGAGAGGAGCGGGTGGATGCGGCTGGACCGGTGGTTGTCCGAGGCGGTCGCTGCGCACGAGGCCTGGTTGTCGACCTACGGCGCGCATGTCGCCCACCCGGTGAGCGAGGTCTCCGACGAGCGGCTGGCCGGACCGTTCGCCGAGCTCGTCCTGCGCATGCGTGACAACTACCCCTTCGGGCACCCCGTCTACGCGGGGCAGATGGTGAAGCCGCCGCACCCGGTCGCCATGGTCGGCTACCTCGCCGCGATGCAGGTCAACCCGAACAACCACGCGCTCGACGGCGGGCCGGCGACCGCCGCGATGGAGAAGGAGGTCGTGGCGCAGCTGGCCGGGATGTTCGGCTTCGCCGACCACCTCGGCCATCTCACGTCCAGCGGCACCATCGCGAACCTCGAGGCGCTGTACGTCGCCCGCGAGACGCACCCCTCGCTCGGCATCGCGTACAGCGCCGACGCGCACTACACCCACGCGCGGATGTGTCGGGTCCTGGGTGTGGAGGGGCATCTCGTCTCGGTCGACGCCGGCGGCCGGATGGACCTTGCCGCCCTCGAGACCGTCCTGGCGGGGGGACGCGTCGGGACCGTCGTGGTGACCGCCGGTACGACCGGTCTCGGCGCCGTCGACCCGATCGACCAGGTGCTGGCGCTCAGCGGGCGGTACGGCGTGCGCGTCCACGTCGACGCTGCGTACGGCGGCTTCTTCCGGCTGCTCGCCGGCGACGTGGGGGCCGGCATCGCGGCCGCGCCGTGGCAGGCGATCGCGTCCTGCGACTCCGTCGTCGTCGACCCGCACAAGCACGGGCTCCAGCCCTACGGGTGCGGTGCGGTGCTGTTCGCCGACCCCTCCGTGGGGCGGTTCTACGACCACGACTCCCCGTACACGTACTTCACCTCCGACGAGATGCACCTCGGCGAGATCTCGCTGGAGTGCTCGAGGGCGGGCGCGGCCGCTGCGGCGCTGTGGCTGACGCTGCAGGTCTTCCCGCTCACGGCCGACGGGCTGGGTGCCGTGCTGCGACCCGGCCGGCTGGCCGCCTCGAGGTGGGCCGAGCTGATCGACGGCTCCGACCTCCTGGACCTGTACCAGCCGCCCGAGCTCGACATCGTCACCTACCTCCCGCGGGTCCCGGCCGGTGGCGCGGCCGGTCCTGCCCTCCCCGCCCTCTCTGCCGTCGACCGGGTCAGCGGAGCGGTCATGACCAAGGGCATGGCCGACCGCAGCGCCTACCTCGCGACCTACTCGGTTGCCGGGGCCGCGCTCGCCCGACGGGGGCACCGGGTGATCAACGATGTTGATCGAGGTCGTATCCTGCGCAGCGTGCTGATGAAACCCGAGGCAGAGCTGACCATCGAGGGCCTGCACCGCCAGGTCGAGACCCTCACCGCCGCCGCGCTCCGCGAGGAGGACTGCTGATGCCGGTCGACAACGCGTCTGCGACGGTGGTCGTTGCGGCGCCCTTCGACGACGTGCTCGCCGCCGTCCGCGACGTGGCCAGCCAGGTCGACTGGGTCAAGGAGATCACCGCGGCCGAGCTGCTCGAGGAGTACGAGGACGGCACGCCGGCGACAGCAAGCTTCGAGATGACCACGAATCTCGGCGCGGACGCGTACTCCTTGGAGTACGAGCACGCCCACGACTCGATGCGCTGGACCATGGTCCAGGGGACGATGCAGAAGGCCCAGAACGGTGCCTACCTCCTGCGCGACCTTGGCGACGGCCAGACCGAGGTGACGCTCGAGCTCGAGGTCGACCACTCGATCTCCGCTCCCGGGTTCCTGCGCAAGATGATCTTCAAGGGGGTCGTGGACGGCAACCTCGCCAGTCTCAAGGCCTACGTCGAGCGCTAGGTCGGACCAGTCCGTGTGGGGCCAGGCCCAGGCCTGGCCCCACACGGACAAGTCGGTGGCTAGCTGAAGATCTGCTTGAGGGCCACGCCGACCGCGAGGAGCACGGCGAACCAGCGCAGCAGGGCGTCGGGCAGCTGCCGCCCGTAGCGCCCGCCGACGAAGCCGCCGACGAAGCTGCTGACCATCAGCAGGGGCACGAGGGCCCAGTCGGGGTGGGCGAGGAATGCGAACAGGATCGCCGCGGCCAGGTTGACGATCGCGGCGATGACGTTCTTGACCCCGTTGGCCGCCTGGATCCCGCCGAGGAGCACGCCGAACAACGCCAGCAGCAGGACGCCCTGCGCCGCGCCGAAGTCCCCGCCGTAGACGGCGACCAGGTAGACGGCGACCAGG
>DAIPJR010000181.1:0-4621 GCA_036770165.1 Actinomycetes bacterium
GCTCGTCGCGACGGTCGTCGCCGCGGGGGTGGCGGTCGTGCGGCTGCGGTCGAGTCGGCGTCGCGAATGACGACCACTCGAGACCGCGGGACCGCGGCCCGCCTCACCCAGCCGGACCTGCCAGAGGTCCTCACGGCCGGGCGAACGGCCGCCGCGACCGTTGCCGTCGGGCTGCTCGCGCTCGTCGTCGCGCTCCTCGTCGGTGGCGGCGCCCCCCAGCCGCCGATCGCCGGGCTGCCAGACGCCGGAGCCGGTACCGGGTGGGCCCTCCCGGTCGCGCGCTTCCTCACCGACACCGCTGGCATCCTCAGCGTCGGCCTGCTGCTGTCGGCGGCGCTGTTCCTCCCGACCAAGCAGGGTCGGCTCGCCGGCGTCTCAGTCCGGCTCACGACCTGGGCGTCCTACCTCGCGGCGGCCTGGGTCGTGGCGACCGCGCTGCAGATCGTGCTGACGCTGTCCGACGAGCTCGGCGAACCCGTGCCGGCCGCGCTGCACCCGGCCGAGCTGCGCAGCTTCGTCACCCAGATCTCCCAAGGGCAGGCCCTCCTCGCCCAGCTGGTGATCGCAGCGGTGGTCGCGGTGTCGTGCCGCTTCCTGATCAGCGCGTCGGGCACCGCCGTGGTCATGCTGGTCGCCATCGGGGGCGTCATAGTCCCCGCACTCACCGGACACTCCGGCGCCTCCAGCGAGCACGAGATCGCCGTCTCGAGCCTGATGGTCCACCTGATCGCCGCGTCGCTGTGGGTCGGTGGCCTGGCCGGCGTGGTCGCCGTCTCGTTCCTCGACCGCCGGCTGCTGCGCTCGGTGGTGCCCCGGTTCAGCACCCTTGCGCTGTGGTGCTTCGTCGCGCTCGCAGCGTCCGGGGTCGCCAACGCCTGGATCCGCCTGCTCTCCCCGGCCGACCTGCTGACGACCGGTTACGGTCGGCTGGTCCTCGCCAAGTCGCTGCTGCTGCTCGGCCTCGGCGCGGCGGGCTGGTGGCATCGACGGGCGACGATCCCGCAGCTGGTCGGACCTCGGCGGGTCGGCGCGTTCGTACGGCTCGCGGTCGCCGAGCTGGTGGTCATGTCCACGGCCGTCGGCATCGCGGTCGCGCTGTCCCGTACGCCCACGCCAGTGCTGCCGCCGGAGGACCTCGCCGGCGCGTCACCGGCGCGCATCGTGCTCGGTTTCGACCTCCCACCGGTGCCGAACCCGCTGCGGCTGCTGGTCACCGAGGCACGGCCCGACGCGTTCTTCCTCGCCGTGGCGCTCTTGATGGCGGCGCTGTACGCCACCAGTCTTCGGCGCCTGCGGCGGCGGGGCGACTCGTGGCCGGTCGGCCGCTCGATCGCCTGGTTCGCCGGTGTCGCACTCATTGTGTGGGCGACGAGCGGGGGCATCGGCACGTACGCGCGCGTGCTGTTCAGCGTGCACATGATCCAGCACATGCTCCTCGCGACCATGGCCCCGGTGCTGCTCGTCCTCGGCGCTCCGAGCACGCTCGCCCTGCGCGTGCTGCCGGCCCGGCGCGGCGACCCCGGCCCACGGGAGTGGCTCGTCGCGGTGCTGCACTCCCGTTACGTCGCCTTCTTCGCCAACCCGCTCGTCGCCGCGCCGATCTTCGTCGCCGGGTTCTACGGGCTGTACTTCACGTCGCTGTTCGGAACCCTGATGGGCAGCCACTGGGGTCACATCCTGATGCAGTCGCACTTCCTGGTCTCCGGCTACCTGTTCTTCTGGGCGCTCATCGGCATCGACCCCGGGCCGCGCCAGCTGCCCTACCTTGGTCGGCTCGTCGTCCACCTGCTGGTGATGCCGCTGCACGCCTTCTTCAACATCGCGATCCTGTCGTCGACGACCCTGCTGGCCGCCCACTACTTCGAGTCGCTGCACCGCCCGTACCTCACGAACCTGCTCGCCGACCAGCACCTCGGCGCTGGGATCGGGTGGGCGATGGGCGAGCTGCCCATGCTGATGGTCGTCGTGGCCATCGGCGTGCAGTGGATGCGCTCTGACGAGCGGGAGGCGGGCCGCTTCGACCGTCGGGCCGACCGGGCTGCGGCCGGCGACCCCGAGGTCGAGGACGAGCTGGCGGCCTACAACCGGCGCCTGCAGGCGATGCACGCGCGCGACCTGAGGGCCGGGACCGACCCGTCCGACTGACGCGCTCCAGCGGCGCCTCCTCGCAGGCGTCACCCCCCCTCGCGTCACCCGCCTGGGCAGGTGTGGAACGCGATGCTGCCGAGATCGGGGTACACCGGTACGACGTCGGCGACGACCCCCGCCTGGGTCTGCACCTTGACGCCCGCCTGCACGGGCAGCGCCTGCGGGCACCCTGGGGGCAGCAGGAAGCGGAACGTGACCAGCAGGGACGCGCCGGACACGACGTCGAGGCCGGCCGGGGCCACCCGAGGGGCGCCGCAGCTGCCGCTTGCGACGTCGCTCGACACGACGCGCAGCCCGCCCAGCGGCAGCAGGGGTTCGACGCCGGTGACCCTCACCGTGGCCGGGCTGAGGTTGATCACCGTGAAGGAGACGAGCAGCGTGGTCCTGCCGTCGGTCACCGGCCGGCACAGCGTCCCGAGGTTGAAGTCGGCCACCACCGGAGCGGTCGGCGACGGGCTGGCCGAGGGTGCGGCGGAGGCGACCGCCGGCTTCGCGTGCCGGGCCTGGTGGACCAGGAGCGCCCAGCCGAGGAGCGCCACGACGACGGCCGCGAGCACTCGCGCCCACCACGGTGGGACGGGAAGCCGGGCGAGGACCGGAGCCCCGTCGGGCCCCTGGCCGATCTCCTCCCGGCCCTCGGTCATGGCTCCCCGGTCAGACCGGTGGCGCGGGTGTGGCAAGGGAGTCGAGGACGGCGACCTCCTCGGCACGCAGCGGCCGCGAACCGCCCGTCTCGGCGTCGCGCGGGACCAGCACCGTCTCGGCCTCCGCCGCCACCGTCCCGTCCAGCTTGCGGATCACCTCGGTGGTACGCACGCTGCTTCTGCCGTAGCCGGTGATCCGGCTCTCGACGTCGACCTCGCGGTCGAGGTGGGTGATCTCCGCCCGGTAGTCGATGCCGATGTGTGCGATGACGAAGTCGTTGCCCGCGGTGGGGAACAGCTGGTCGACGATGCGGTCGCGAGCCTCCTCGAGGTAGTTGAGGTAGACGGCGTTGTTGACATGGCCGTACCCGTCCTCGTCCGCCCACCTGACCCGGATCCTGACCGACGCCCGTGACTGGTCCACCGCGCCATCCTGTCAGCCGGGGTCCGCGGCACGCGGGAATCGGCCCGGGATCGACGGCAGCTCACGCAGCGCCGAAGGCGAGGAATGCACTGGCCGTGGCACGGGCCACCGGGTCGTCGAAGGTGTGGCCGCGCGCGTCCCGCAGGGCGGTCGCCAGGTCCTGGCCCGCGAGGAGGCCGCGATGCACGTCGACGGACAGGTCGACCACCGACGTGTCCGCGACCGGCAGGACGCTCGCGAGCACACCCGCCGAGCCGAGCGTCATGAGGGCGTTGACCAGCCCGAGCAGCTCGTCCGCCCCGACGCTGGCCCCCAGGCCTGCGTCGCATGCGGACAGGACCAGCCGGTGGGGCGTACGCCGGAGCCGCTCCAGGTCGTGGATCGTGAGCGGGCCGTCGTACAGGTGAAGGGCCGAGAACATCGGGTTGTCCTGGCGGAACGTCCCGTGCGCCGCGACGTGCGCCAGCCAGGCGCCGTCCAGGTGGGTCAGCGTCGCCCCCACGGTCGCGGCCGACGACTCGAGCACGACCGCGCCGTCGTGCAGCCGCTCCAGGACCGGTACCTCCGCGCCGTCGCTCGCGAGACCGGGCCCACGCACGAGCACGACCTTGTGGCGTGCCGGCGGGGGCGTGCGGGCGGCCCGTACCCACGCTCGCGCCGAAGGTGCGACGCTGAACGCGCGGTCGCGCAGGGAGGGCAGCACCGCCCACGGAGTCGCCTGGAGACGGGTGGGCGGTACGAGCACGAGCGGGCCGTCGGCCAGCGCCGCAGCCACGGGCCCGAGCAGCGTCGCCTCGAGCAGGGCGCCGGCCGACTCGAGCCGCTCGCGGGCGACCGCGCCGCCCCGGCCGAGGACGACCGTACGCAGGCCGAACCGCGCGAACTCCACCTCCCTGGCGGCGTCGGCTGCCGAGCCGAGCCGGAAGCCGCGCACCCGGCCACGCCCCACGAGCACCGCGTGCAGCGTCCCGTCGACGTCCACGAGCGACACCAGCTGGCGCCCGGCCAGCGCCCGCTCGAGAGCGGCGACGTCGAAGGGCTCGTACCGCTCCCCTGTCCCCGTCCCACGGGCCTGGCGGGAACGGGCCAGGACAGCCTGCTCGAGCCGGCGCTGCCGCCGGCCCAGGGCCTCCGCCGCGGCGGCGTCGACGCTGCCGAGCGTGAGCTCGCGGGTCACCTCGCGCAGCTCGCCGAGGTCGGCGAGCAGGTCAGCGGTCTCCGGGGGCCGGGTCGGCGGCTCGTCGACGGTGACGCCGCGCCAGCGTTCGGTCCACACCAGCAGCCGTCGTGCGTCGGAGCCTCGGACGACCTGTCGAAGGGCGCCCGCGACCAGCTCGGTGCCGTGGCTGGTGGCGTGCGCGCGGAGCTCGGTCGCACCCAGGGACAGCCGGTGCTCGTCGAGGAC
>DAIPJR010000182.1:0-4620 GCA_036770165.1 Actinomycetes bacterium
GGGCGGCTGTCCTACAGTCGGCCGTATGAGTACCACCGACCTGCCGCTCCCCGTCGTGCTCGACCCCGACCTCGTGGAGGACGAGTACGCCGCGCCGGTCGCCTCGCTCTCGCCCTCGCGGGCCGCCGACTTCATGAGCTGCCCGCTGCTCTACCGGTTCCGCGTCATCGACCACCTGCCGGAGGCCCCGAGCCCGGCTGCCACCCGCGGCACGGTCGTGCACGCCGTCCTCGAGCGGTTGTTCGACCTGCCGGCGACGGACCGCACGCTAGCCCGTGCGACCGGGCTGGTCCGGCCCGAGTGGGAGCGGCTGCTCGAGGCCGAGCCGGAGCTCGCCGCCCTCCTCGAGCCCGACCTCTCGGCCAGCGTGGCCGACTCGGCCGACTCCACCGACTCGGCCGACTCCGGCGATGCTGGCGGTACGGATGCACTGCCCGGATTCCTCGACGGCGCCCCCGGGCTGCTCGAGCGCTACTTCGAGCTCGAGGACCCCCAGCGGCTCGAGCCAGCCGAGCGGGAGCTGCGGGTCGAGGTCGAGCTGGCCTCCGGGCTCGTCCTGCGCGGATTCGTCGACCGGCTCGACGTCGCACCGTCGGGCGACCTGCGCGTCGTCGACTACAAGACCGGGCGCGCCCCCGGTGTGGGCTTCGAGGCCAAGGCCATGTTCCAGATGCGGTTCTACGCGCTCGTCCTGTGGCGGGCGTACGGCCGGGTGCCACGCCTGCTCCAGCTGCTGTACCTCGGCAGCGGCGAGGTCCTGCGCTACGAGCCGGACGAGGCTGACCTCAAGGCCACCGAGGTCAAGGTGCAGGCGCTCTGGGAGGCGATCGCGCGCGCGACGGAGTCCGGCGACTGGCGGCCCAACCCCTCCCGGCTGTGCGACTGGTGCAGCCACCGCGAGTCGCACTGCCCCGCCTGGGGTGGCACCTTGCCCCCACTCCCCGACCTGGCGACCTCGGGGTCTGCTTCCGGGTCTGCCCCGGGGAAACCCTGAGGCACCCGGTACCCGCGACTGCCTAGGCTCGACCCATGCCTGAATCCACCGCCCGTGCGGTCCACCTGTCCAAGGTCTACGGTGACGGCGACACCCGGGTCGTCGCTCTCGACGACGTCACCGTCTCGCTCGGCACCGGCCGCTTCACGGCCATCATGGGCCCGTCCGGTTCGGGCAAGTCCACCCTGATGCACTGCCTGGCCGGCCTCGACAGCGCGACGAGCGGCGAGGTCTTCATCGGTGACACCGACCTCACCCGGCTCAAGGACAAGGACCTGACCCGGCTGCGCCGCGACCAGGTCGGGTTCATCTTCCAGGCCTACAACCTGCTGCCCACGTTGACGGCGCTGGAGAACATCACGCTGCCGATGGACATCGCGGGTCGCCGGCCCGACCAGGAGTGGGTCGACCTGGTCATCGACACGATCGGGCTCCGCGACCGGCTCGACCACCGGCCGGCCGAGCTGTCCGGCGGCCAGCAGCAGCGCGTCGCCTGCGCCAGGGCGCTCGCCTCCCGACCGGCGGTGATCTTCGCTGACGAACCGACCGGCAACCTCGACTCCGCTGCCGGGCAGCAGGTGCTCGGCTTCCTGCGCGGATCCGTACGCGACCTCGGGCAGACCGTGGTGATGGTCACCCATGACCCGAGCGCGGCGTCCTATGCCGACCGCGTCGTCTTCCTCGCCGACGGGCGCATCGTCGACGACATGGCCGACCCGACGGCCGAGACGGTGTTCGAGCGGATGAAGCGTCTCGACGGCCCGGGGCGGGTGGCCTGACCATGTTCCGCGCCACGATGCGGAGCTTGCTCGCGCACAAGCTGCGGCTCCTGCTCACGGCCGTGTCCGTGGTCCTCGGCGTCGCCTTCGTGTCCGGCTCGCTGGTGTTCACCGACACCTTGAAGCAGACCTTCAACGACCTGTTTGCTCAGACCACGCCCGACGTCGTCGTGACGCCACGGACGGCGTTCAGCTCCAACGATGCCGCTGGGGGTGCCGCCACGATCGACGCGGCCACGCTCGGCGTGATCCAAGGTGTCCCGGGTGTCGCCAAGGCCGAGGGCGGTGTCTTCGAGAACGGCGTCCAGATCGTCGGCAAGGACGGCAAGATCCTCGCGACGGGGGGCGCGCCCGCGTTCGGCAGCAACTGGTTGGGAGACCGCGACCTGTCGCCGTTCCGCCTCATCGACGGTCGGGGGCCGCAGCAGGCGGGCGAGGTCGCGGTCGACTCGCAGAGCGCCACCAAGGCCGGCCTCTCGGTGGGCGGCAAGGTCCGCCTGACCACGCCGGGCGCGACGCAGACCGACACGGTGGTCGGCATCTTCCGCTTCGGCACCACGGGCAACCTCGCGGGAGCCTCGATCGTGACCTTCGACCTGCGTACGGCGCAGCAGGTGCTGCTCGCAGGAAAGGACGCGTACACCTCGATCGACGTGAAGGCGCAGCCCGGGATCAGCCAGACCGACCTGGCGGCCAGGGTGACGGCCGCCACCTCCGCCGAGGCGGCCACGCTCAAGATCCAGACCGGAAAGGCGTCGGCCGACCAGCAGGCCAAGCAGATCACCGACGGCCTGTCGTTCTTCAGCACCTTCCTGCTGATCTTCGCCGGCATCGCCCTGGTGGTCGGCTCGTTCATCATCCTCAACACGTTCTCGATGCTCGTGGCGCAGCGCACGCGCGAGCTGGCCCTGCTGCGGGCGCTCGGTGCGAGCCGGCGGCAGGTGACGCGCTCGGTGCTCGGCGAGGCGTTCGTCGTTGGGGTGGTCGGGGGCACGTTCGGGCTCGGGATGGGCGTCCTGCTCTCGGTCGGGCTGCGCGGGCTGTTCGGCCTGATCGGCATCGATCTCCCGGGCGGAGCGCTCGTGATCAGTGGCGGCACCGTCGTGGCCGCCTACACGGTCGGCATCCTCGTCACGCTCGTCGCCGCCTACTTCCCGGCCCGCCGCGCCTCCCGCATCCCTCCGGTTGCCGCCATGCGCGCCGACGTCAGCCCGGCCCCGCGCAGCCTCCGCATCCGGTTCGCCGGAGGGCTCGCCGTGGTCGTGCTCGGGCTCGTCGTGGTGCTCGCCGGCCTCGCGGCGAAGGACAACCAGGCCAGCTTCGCCGGCCTCGGCGCCCTTCTCGTACTCGTCGGGGTCATCGCCTTGAGCCCGTCGATCAGCCGGCGGGTGATCGGAGTCGTCGGCCTGCCGATCCGGCGGTCCGGGGCCACCGGTCGCATCGCGATCGACAACGCCAGGCGCAACCCGCGGCGCACCGCATCCACCGCGTCGGCGCTGATGATCGGCCTGGCACTGGTCAGTGCGATCGGGGTGCTCGGCTCGTCGACCACCGCCTCGACCGACGCGGTCATCGACGACGTCGTCAAGGCCGACTTCATCGCCACGAACGCGTCGTTCCTGCCGTTGTCACCCGACGTGGCCAAGGCCCTGGCGGCGACGGCGGGCGTCGGCACCGTCTCGCGGGTGCAGGCGATCCCAGCCCAGGTCGACGGCTCCGACTCGTCGTTGACCGTCGTCGACCCGGCGACGATCACCCGCATGCTCTCGATCGGCATGGTCTCCGGATCGCTGTCCGGGCTCGGGCCGGACGGTCTCCTGATCGACGACAAGACCGCGGCCAGCAAGCACTGGAAGGTCGGCACGCGGGTGCCCGTCACCTTCCTGTCCGGCGCCCATCAGCTGACCATCACCGGGGTGTACGTGTCGAGCGGCGCGTTCTCCGGCGGCGTCGTCTCGACGGCCACCGCACACGCGGTTGGGGGCCGCGATGTCGACGAGGCGGTCTACGTGCGCGTCGCCACGGGTGCCTCGCCGGCGAGTGTGCGCAAGGCGGTCGACGCGACGCTGGTCGGCTACCCCAACGTCAAGCTGCTCGACCAGACCCAGTACAAGCAGTCGATCCACGACCAGATCAACCAGCTGCTGTACGTGGTCTACGCGCTGCTCGGGCTCGCCGTCATCATCGCGATCCTCGGCATCGTCAACACCCTGGCGCTCTCGGTCGTGGAACGCACCCGGGAGATCGGCCTGCTGCGGGCGCTGGGCATGACCAGGCGCCAGCTGCGACAGACGGTACGGCTGGAGTCGGTGGCCATCTCGGTCTACGGGGCCACGCTCGGGGTCGTGCTCGGCCTCGGCATAGGTGTGGCCCTGCAACGCTCGCTGGTGAGCCAGGGCATCGGCACCCTGGGCATCCCCTGGGCGCTGCTGGTGATCGTCCTGGTCCTGGCGGGCGTGGTCGGCGTGTTCGCCGCCCTGTGGCCGGCCCGCCGGGCTGCGCGGCTCGACGTGCTCCGCGCGATCACGACCGAGTAGCGGGCGCCCCGAGGTCGTCGGAGAGCAGCTGGCGGAGGACCGCCGTGTCGAGATCGCCGAGGGATCCGACCACGTGCCGGCGAGGGCCCGACTCGATCGGGACGACGAAGGGTACGGCGACGACGAGGCAGCCGGCCGCCTCCGCGGCGGCCACTCCCACCGGGCTGTCCTCGAGTACCACCGTGTGCGCCGGCTCGACGCCGAGCCGGGAGCACGCCAGCAGGTACGGGTCGGGGAAAGGCTTGGTGCGCGCGACCTCGTCGCCCGCGATGGTCGTCGTGAAGTGCCCGCCGCCGACCGAGGCGAGGAC
>DAIPJR010000183.1:0-4605 GCA_036770165.1 Actinomycetes bacterium
GACGCGATGCCGGTCGCGCGGCCGAGCAACCAGCTGATCGGTTGTGGCCCGCCCACTGAGTCGCGCACCAGCAAGGCGGCGAAACCAAGCGTCGCGGCGCCGGCGATGACGGCGAGCGCCCGGCCGATCACGGCCAGCGGCGAAGGTACGGGGCGCGCGTCAGACATCGCCGCGCCGCCAGATCACCATCGGGTCCAGCGCGGTGGTCGTCCCGACCGTCCCGTCCTCCTCGACCCACGCCGCGGCGAGCTCGAGGCGCTCGGCGCGCGAACGGATCTCCGCCGCGCCGGCCAGGAACAGGGTCTTGCTCCAGACCTCCGACCACGCCGGATCCGAGGCCACCACCGTCACGGCCACCAGACCGTCGCCACCGGGGCGGCGGGTCCGCGGGTCGACCAGGTGGTGCACCGGCGCGCCACCGACGCGCCAGCGGCGCAGCCGGGTGGACGAGGTCGCGCAACCGGTGTCGATCAGGTCCAGCACGAGCACGAGCTGGTCCGGGTCGGCCGGGTCCTCGACGCCCACGTGCCAGCCGTCGCCGTCGGGGCCGACGCCGCCGAACGCGCAGTCACCACCGGCATCGACGGAGTAGCCCTGCCCGGCATTCGCGAGCTCCGCCGCGGCCCAGCGGACCGCAAGGCCCTTGCCGATCCCGCCGAGGTCGATCGGCTGCCCCGCGAGGTTCAGCCGCCACCCGATGTCACCGTGGGCGACCTCCGGCCACCACGGGAAGGCGCCGTCGGGGCTGTCCGGAAGGGGCGCCATCGGAACCGAGGACGCGGTGCGGTCGACCTCGCCGGAACCGAACGGCAACGAGCGGTCGTAGCCCCAGCTGAGCAGCACGTCGAGGACCCGCGGGTCGAACAGGCCACCGGTCTCCCGGTACGCCCGGTGCGCCTCCTCGACGGCCCAGACGAGCGTCGCGGGGACGTCGTGCCAACGGCTGGGTTCGGCGTTGGCGAGAGAGAGGGCGCTCTCGGCATCGAATCGTGAACACGTCCGCTCGACGTCGCGGATGACCTCGGCCGCACGCTCGAGGCACGCGTCGCCATCCGGGCCGGGCCGCAGGACGGTCAAGGTGATCGGGCTGGCCATGGCACGGAACGACAGCACCGCCGACCCGTCGAGAAGGGTCGGACCGGCAGCCTGGCGCGCGTGCACGGCGGTCATACCCCGGACGGCTTCGTCACCACTTGCACGGCGGGGGCCGGCTTCGGGGCGGGCGCCGCAGCCGCCGGAGCGGGCGCCGCAGCTGCCGCCGGAGCGCCCGACGCTGCCGGTGCGGTGGTCTTCGACGCCGACTTCGAGGCCGCGCTCGTCCCTGGCTGGGTCGCCGTGCCTCCGGTCTGCGCGTCGAGGGTCGCCTGTAGCTGCGCGATGCGGTCCTGGGCCTGGGAGATCTTGGCAGCCAGGTCGGTGACCTTCTGGTCGACCGTGGCCTGCGGGTCCGGCGTCGTCGTCTGGCCTGCCGGTGCTGACGCGGCGGGGGCCCCGGCGGCGCCGGCAGCGGCGGAGAACGGGTCGTGCGAGCTGGCCCACGCCACGCTGGCCCCGAAGACTCCCGCTGTCGCGGGGATCAGGGCCAGCGCGGTCGCCCGGCGGCGAACCTTGGCGGAATCAGTCATGGGTGGGGTCTTCAGGCTTCTGCGTCTCGGTCCCACCGGACCCGGACGTCTGGTGGTCGGACTCATGCCGGGAGGACGTGGTCGACGTAGGGTCGGGCGACTCGGTCTCGGTCGGCTCGGGCGAAGCGACGTCGCTCGGCCCCGCCATGGTGGAATCCGCACTCTTGTCTCCCTGGCCGGTCGAGCCGTCGCCGCTGGTCGATCCGTTGCTCACGGTCCTCCCAGCCGCGATCGCTGCCTCGAGCCGGTCGATCTCGGCGAAGAGGTTGGCGATCGAGTGGTCGAGGTCGCCCGTTCGGCTCCCGTTGACGGTCGTGTCGGCAAGCGTGGTCTGCGTGACGTTCGCGGCGCCCTTGGCGGACGCGGAGGTTCCGACGCCGTGGGCCACGGTCGTAGCCCCGGCACCGACGAGCACCGCTGCAGCGGCGATGGCGATGGAGGTTCGGCTCTTGCGATTCATGATCAGTCCCTCGGTTGATGTCACGACGCGACGAGCGCGTCTGGACACACCTTCGCCCGGCGGAGGTGAGGGAGGGGGCAAGTCCCTGCTAAGACTCGGCTAAGCCGCAACCGGCATCTCGAGGACCATCCGGGCACCTCCGGACGCTCCCGACGCGAGGACGAGCCGGCCGCCGCCGCGTTCGGCAGTTCGACGTGCCACGTCGAGGCCGATGCCGGTCGAGCCCGCCCCGCTGCGGCCCCGCTCCGCGAGGTGCTCTCCCTCGAAGCCGGGCCCGTCGTCGTCGACGATCACCTGGACGGTGCGCTCCCGAGTCACCCGCACGGCGAGGCCGAACGCGGTGCTCGCCGGCGTGTGGCTGAACACGTTGTCGACCAGGGCGTCCAGAGCGGCGCCGAGCTCGTCGGACGAGACGCCCACCACGACGGCGTCCGCGGGAACATCCACCCGGAGGTCCCGCCCCTGGTCCGCCGCGAGCACACCCCAGAATCGAGCCCGCTCACGAACGACGGCGGCCGCGTCGCAGGTGCTCGGCGGTACGTCGTGCGAGGGGTGCCTGGCCGCCCAGACGACCGCGTCGACCGCACCGACGAGGTCCTCCACGTGCGCGGTCATCCGGTCTCGCTCGTGCGAGTCGGCGAGCGTCTCCACATCCAGGCGGAGCGCCGTGATCGGGGTGCGGAGCCGGTGCGACAGATCCGCCACCAGCTCGCGCTCGGCCGTCAGGAGGCCCGCGACCCGCGCGCCGAGGCCGTTCAGCACCCGACCGACAGAGGCGACCTCGGGTGGCCCGGACGGGTCGACGCGGGCGGTCAGGTCACCGCCGCCGAGCCGTTCGGCGACGTGAGAGAGGTCGAGGACGGACCGCGAGAGGCGCGCGGCGATCCGGTCCCCGGCGAACACGGTGACGAGGATGAGGAGCGCCCCGACGCCGGCCAGCACGAGCCAGGACTGCTGGACCCCCTGGTTCAGCTCGGAGTCCGGGACGAAGGTGCGAACCACGGCCACGCCGGTCGAACCCGCGACCGGGAGCAGGACCTCGACCCCACCGGGGGTGCTGGCAGTCAGTGCCCGACCGAGCGCGGCGAGCTGGGTGGACGGCGACACAGCGGCCGGCGCCCCCGCGACCGATCCGTCCGGCAAGAACACCGAGGTGCTCCGGGGACTGTCGTTCACCGAGAGGAGCGCAGCCTCCAGTCGTGAGCGGTCCTGGGTGACCCCGCCCGCGAACACCGCCACGCTCTGCGCGTCCTGCCGCCCCGCCGCGAGCGCGCGCTCGTGGGCCAGGGTGCGGGCGAGCACGCCGAGCGGTACCAGGAACGCCACCAGCATCACCGAGGTCATGGCCAGTCCGTAGCGGACCAGGAGGCGCCTCACGGCGGCGGCGCCAGCTTGACGCCGACCCCGCGCACCCGGTGCAGGTAGCGGGGGGCCTCGGCGCTCTCGCCCAGCTTCCGTCGCAGCCAGCTCAGATGGACGTCCACGGTCTTGTCCGCGCCGCCGTACGGCTGGTTCCACACCTTGGCGAGCAGCTCGCGCTTGCCGACCACCTCGCCGGACCGCTCGGCCAGGTAGTACAGCAGGTCGAACTCCTTGGGGCTCAGATCGAGCGGGACGCCGTCCAGGAGCGCCGTCCGGGCCCGGGCGTCGACGACGATCCCGCCGACCGTGACCGGACCGGAGACCTCGGCCGACTCAGCGCGACGCAGCACGGCGCGGATTCGCGCGTCGAGCTGGTCCGCGGCGAACGGCTTGACCAGGTAGTCGTCCGCACCGGCGTTCAGCAGGGCGACGATCTCCGCTCCTTCGTCGCGGGCGCTGACCACGATCACCGGGACGTCACTCACCGCGCGGATCATCGCGAGCAGCGATGCACCGTCGAGGTCCGGCAGCCCGAGGTCCAGCAGCACCACGTCCGGACGGTGCTCGACGAGGCTCTGCAAGCCCTCCATCGCCGTCGGGGCCGTCATCGTCGAATGCTGCCGGGCCGTGAGCGCGCGCACCAGGGCAGTCCGGATGGTTGCGTCGTCCTCGACGATCAGCACATCGGCCACAACACGGACGGTAGGCCATCGACGGCGCGCCTGGCATCACCGGCGCCCAGGAGGACGTCGGTTCGGTTGATCTTGCAGCTGCCTTAACCCCTCCTTCACCCGCGCGCACGGCACCATAGGTGCATGCAGGACGAGTGCTCCCGATGAAGCGGCGCGAGCTGTCGCGCCCGGCCCGGACGCTCGTCGTCCTGGTCTGGGCGATGACGGCCGTGCTGGCGGGCACCGTCACCTCGTGGGCGGTATCCGTGATCGGCAGCGAAGAGGGTGTTGCCAAGGCGCGCGTGCTGAGCGAGGCGGACGTCGCGGCGGCGCTCCAGCAGCAGGTCGCAGCGCCGGCGGCCAGCGCGTCACCGACCGCGACGCCCGCCGAGACCCCCACCGCGACGCCGACGTCGGACGTGCCGTCGGAATCGCCGTCCGCGACTGTGAAGCCGACGCACCGGGCGACGCCCACCCCGACTGCCAC
>DAIPJR010000184.1:0-4590 GCA_036770165.1 Actinomycetes bacterium
GGCCTGATCTCGCCGCCGCCGCACCACGACATCTACTCGATCGAGGACCTCGCCCAGCTGATCCACGACCTCAAGAACGCCAACCCTCGGGCGCGCGTCCACGTCAAGCTCGTCGCCGAGGTGGGTGTGGGCACCGTGGCCGCCGGTGTCGCCAAGGCGCACGCCGACGTGGTGCTGATCTCGGGCCACGACGGCGGTACGGGGGCGGCCCCGCTGACGTCCCTGAAGCATGCCGGCAGCCCGTGGGAGCTCGGGCTCGCCGAGACCCAGCAGACGTTGCTGCTGAACGGGTTGCGCGACCGCATCGTCGTTCAGACCGACGGCCAGCTCAAGACCGGCAGGGACGTCGTCATCGCGGCCCTGCTCGGTGCCGAGGAGTACGGCTTCGCGACGGCGCCGCTCGTCGTCATGGGCTGCGTGCTCATGCGGGTGTGCCACCTCGACACCTGTCCCGTCGGCGTCGCCACGCAGAACCCGGAGCTGCGCGCCAGGTTCACGGGGGCGCCGGTCTTCGTGGAGACCTTCTTCGAGTACATCGCCGAGGAGGTGCGGGAGCTGCTGGCCGTTCTCGGGTTCCGGTCGCTGGACGAGGCGATCGGCCAGGCCGAGTCGCTCGACGTCGAGCCGGCCGTCGAGCACTGGAAGGCCAGCGGGCTCGACCTGACGCCGATCCTGCACGTCCCGGTCCTCCCGCCCGGTACCCCGCGCCGGCGTACGACGACGCAGGACCACGGTCTGGAGAAGGCCCTGGACAACCAGCTGCTCGCGCTGTGCGCCGAGGCGCTGGAGAGCGGCGAGCCGGTTCGTGCGGCGCTGCCCATCCGCAACGTCAACCGCACCGTCGGGACGATGCTGGGCTCGGAGCTCACCCGCCGCTACGGCGGCGAGGGCCTGCCCGACGGCACGATCGACATCACGTTCACCGGTTCGGCCGGCCAGTCCTTCGGCGCGTTCTTGCCCAGCGGCATCACGCTCCGGCTCGAGGGCGACGCCAACGACTACGTGGGCAAGGGCCTCTCCGGTGGCCGCGTCGTCGTACGACCGGATCGTCGGGCCGGCTTCGTCGCCGAGCAGAACGTCTTGGCGGGCAACGTGATCCTCTATGGCGCGACGTCGGGCGAGGCGTTCCTGCGCGGAGCCGTCGGGGAGCGGTTCTGCGTACGGAACTCCGGGGCGACCGCGGTCGTCGAGGGCGTCGGCGACCACGCCTGCGAGTACATGACCGGTGGCCGGGTCGCGATCCTCGGGCCCACGGGGCGCAACGTCGCGGCCGGCATGTCCGGCGGCATCGCGTACGTGCTCGACCTCGAGCCCGCCGACGTCAACCGTGAGCTCGTCGAGGTCGAGGCGCTCGACGAGACCGACGTTGCTTTCCTGGCCGAGCTCGTGAGCCGGCACCAGGAGGAGACGGGGTCGACCGTGGCCGCGTCGCTGCTCGCCGACTGGCCGGCCGCTGCCGGACGCTTCGCCAAGATCATGCCGAGGGACTACAAGCGGGTGCTCGCCGCGCAGGCGCGAGCCGAGCGTGACGGGACCGACCTGCTCGAGACGATCATGGAGGTGGCCCGTGGCTGACCCGAAGGGCTTCCTGACCACCCCGCGTCAGCTGCCGACCCGGCGCCCGGTCGACGTACGCATCCGCGACTGGCGCGAGGTCTACCAGCCGATGGAACCGGGGGCGATCGAGGCGCAGGCCGGCCGGTGCATGGACTGCGGGATCCCGTTCTGCCACAACGGCTGCCCGCTCGGGAACCTCATCCCGGAGTGGACCGACCTGACCTGGCGGGACGACTGGCCGGGAGCCATCGAACGGCTGCACGCCACCAACAACTTCCCCGAGTTCACCGGCCGGCTCTGCCCGGCACCCTGCGAGACCGCCTGCGTGCTCGGCATCAACGCCGAGCCGGTGACGATCAAGCAGGTCGAGGTCTCGATCATCGACACCGCCTGGGACTCGGGGTGGGTCGTGCCCCAACCACCGGCTCGCCTCACCGGACGTACCGTCGCGGTCGTGGGCTCCGGGCCGGCCGGCCTCGCCGCCGCCCAGCAGCTCACCCGCGCGGGGCACACGGTCGTCGTGCTCGAGCGGGCCGACCGCATCGGCGGGCTGCTGAGGTACGGCATCCCCGAGTTCAAGATGGAGAAGATCCACCTGGACCTGCGGCTGGCGCAGATGCGCGACGAGGGCACCAAGTTCCGGCCGGGCGTCAGCGTGGGTGTCGACGTGACGGGCCACGACCTGCGCAAGAAGTACGACGCTGTGGTGCTCGCCGTGGGCGCCACGCAGGCACGCGACCTGGACGTCCCCGGCCGCGAGCTGTCCGGCATCCACCAGGCCATGGAGTTCCTGCCGTTCGCCAACCGGGTGCAGGAGGGCGACCTCGCGGTGTCGCCGATCAGCGCCGCCGGCAAACACGTGGTGATCCTGGGCGGCGGCGACACGGGCGCTGACTGCCTCGGTACCTCGCACCGGCAGGGCGCGGCGTCGGTGACCCAGCTGGAGATCCTGCCGCGCCCGCCCCAGCAGCGTCCCGACACCCAGCCATGGCCCACCTACCCGATGGTCTACCGGACGAGCAGTGCCCACGAGGAAGGCGGCGAGCGGCTGTTCGCGCTGAGCACCCGCCGGTTCCTCGGTACCGCGGACGGGCAGCTGCGCGCCCTCGAGCTCGTCGAGGTGGCCCTCGTGGGCGGCCGGTTCGAGGAGGTGCCCGACTCGGTCCATGAGCTGCGCGCCGACATGGTGCTGCTCGCGATGGGCTTCACCGGGCCCGAGCAGGGCGACCTGCTCGACCAGCTCGGCGTCGAGCTCGACGGTCGCGGTCTCGTCGGGCGCGACGGCTCCTTCGGCACCAACGTCGACGGTGTCTTCGTCGCCGGCGACGCGGGTCGCGGCCAGTCGCTCGTCGTGTGGGCGATCGCCGAGGGGCGCGCCTGCGCGTCGGCGGTGGACCGGTGGCTCACCGGCAGCACGAACCTGCCGGCGCCCATCGCCCCGACGGCCCGCCAGCTCACGGTCTGACTCCGTTCACCTTTCGTCGATAGGGTCGAAGCATGCGCCGCGCCAAGATCGTCTGCACGCTCGGACCTGCCACGTCGTCCCTCGAAGGGGTGCGTGCGCTGGTCGCAGCGGGCATGGACGTCGCCCGGCTGAACCTCAGCCACGGCGACTACTCCGACCACGAGGAGGTCTACCGGAACGTGCGGAGGGCTTCAGACGAGAGCGGCCGCGGCGTGGGGATCCTGGTCGACCTGCAGGGACCGAAGATCCGGCTCGGGATGTTCACGGCCGGACCGGTCCTGCTGACCAACGGCCAGGAGTTCACGATCACCACCGAGGACGTGCCCGGCGACGCGACGATGGTGTCGACGACCTACTCCGGGCTGCCTAGCGACGTCGGCCCGGGCGACCGGATCCTGATCGACGACGGCAAGGTGGCCGTCGAGGTGCTGACCGTTGCCGGTCCGCGGGTGATCACCCGGGTCATCGAGGGCGGCATGGTGTCCAACCACAAGGGCCTCAACCTGCCCGGGGTGGCCGTGAGCGTCCCAGCCATGTCGGAGAAGGACGTCGACGACCTCCGATGGGGGCTGCGCATCGGTGCGGACATGATCGCCCTGTCGTTCGTACGGAGCGCCGACGACATCCGCTCGGTGCACAAGATCATGGACGAGGAAGGCGTGCGCCTGCCGGTGCTCGCCAAGGTGGAGAAGCCGCAGGCGGTCGCCAACCTCGAGGAGATCATCGAGGCGTTCGACGGCGTGATGGTGGCCCGCGGCGACCTCGGCGTCGAGCTGCCGCTGGAGGACGTACCGCTCGTCCAGAAGCGGGCCGTTCGGCTGTGCCGCGAGGCCGCCAAGCCGGTCATCGTGGCCACCCAGATGCTCGAGTCGATGATCGGGGCGTCCCGTCCGACGCGCGCCGAGGCCTCGGACGTCGCCAACGCGGTCCTCGACGGCGCCGACGCGCTGATGCTGTCCGGCGAGACGTCCGTGGGCAGCTTCCCGACCGAGGCGGTGCAGACGATGGCGCGGATCATCACCGCCGTCGAGCAGGAGGCGCTCGGTGACCTTCCGCCATTGCTCGTTGCACCGCACTCCAAGGCGGGTGCGATCTGTCGCGCGGCGGCCGCGGTGGGCGACGTCATCGGCGCGAAGTTCCTCGTGGCGTTCACCGAGACCGGCTCGTCGGCGCAGCGCCTGGCCCGGCACCGCTCACCGATCCCGCTGCTGGCGTTCACCCCACGGCCGGCCGTGCGCAGCCAGCTGTCGCTGTGCTGGGGCGTGGAGACCTTCCTCGTACCCCAGGTCAAGCACACCGACGACCTGGTGCTCCAGGTGGACACGGCGCTGCTCGAGATCGGTCGCTGCGAGGTCGGCGACCACGTGGTCGTCGTGGCCGGGGCGCCACCCGGCATCCCGGGATCGACCAACGCCCTGCGGGTCCACCGGATGGGCGACGCCGTCGGCGAGGCAGCCCCCGCCTACGTCCGGTAGCCCTCGCCCTCGCCGTCGCCCTCGCCACCAGCCAGCCCGCCCAACCGCCCAACCGCCCACCCGCGTTGATCATGGACGAATGGCCCATGTGGA
>DAIPJR010000185.1:0-4582 GCA_036770165.1 Actinomycetes bacterium
TCGAGTCCGAGGGCAACGGCCGGATGTGCCTGACGCTGCCGGAGACGCTCATCACCGTCATGGGTATCGAGAAGCTCGTACCTGCCTGGCGGGATCTCGAGGTGTTCCTGCAGCTGCTCCCCCGATCGTCCACCGGCGAGCGGATGAACCCGTACACCTCGATGTGGACCGGCGTGACGCCTGGTGACGGGCCGCAGGACGTCCACCTGGTCCTGCTGGACAACGGTCGTACGGCGACGCTGGCCGACGACGTGGGACGCGCGGCGCTGCACTGCATCCGGTGCTCCGCCTGCCTCAACGTCTGCCCGGTCTACGAGCGGACCGGCGGGCACGCGTACGGATCGGTGTATCCCGGGCCGATCGGGGCGGTCCTCTCGCCCCAGCTCACCGGCCTGACCGGGGGGTCCGACCCCAACGACTCGCTGCCGTACGCGTCAAGTCTGTGCGGTGCCTGCTTCGACGCATGCCCGGTGAAGATCGACATCCCGAACCTGCTCGTCAACCTCCGGGCACAGCATGTCGAGGCGCACGCGGCCACGCACCGGCTGCCGTCCCCCGAGCAGGTCGCCATGGCTGCGACGGCGTGGGCCATGTCCTCGCCGGGCCGCTGGGCTGCCACGCAGACGGCGAGCCGTACCGGCCGGCTGCTGGGCCGCCGAAGCGGAACCATCACCCGCCTGCCGCCGCCCCTCTCGGGATGGACGGCCGAGCGCGACCTGCCGCGACCACCGAAGGAGACGTTCCGCCAGTGGTGGGCGAGGGAGCGCGCATGACCGGCCGCGTCGACGCCTCGCGGGCGGAGATCCTCGCCCGCATCGGTCGTGCCCTGGAGGGCGCACCGCAGCCAGGTCCGGTCCAGCGGCAGTACCGCACCGCCGGCGAGCATCCCGCGGGCTCTCCCGTCCTGGTCGAGCTGCTGGCCGACCGGCTCCGCGACTACCGCGCCCACGTGTACCGGATCGGGTCGGCCGACCTCGCCAGCACGATCGCCACGATCGGCCGCGAGCACGCCGGACCGGAGGCCCGGCTGCTCGTGGCGCCCGACTTCCCGGAGGCGTGGCGTTCCCGCTGGCGGGCCTTCGAGGACCACGACCTGCCGCCCGAGCAGCTGGACGGGTTCGACGGAGCAGTGACCACCTGCGCCGTCGCCATCGCGGAGACCGGAACCATCGTGCTGGACGGCGGCGCGGGCCAGGGCCGCCGGGCGATCACCCTCGTGCCCGACCTGCACATCTGCCTGGTCGCCCACGAGCAGATCGTGCACGCCGTGCCCGACGCGCTCCGGCGCCTTGACCCGCGGCGCCCTCTCACCATGATCAGCGGGCCGTCGGCGACGAGCGACATCGAGCTGCAGCGAGTCGAGGGCGTGCACGGTCCGCGGTCGCTGCACGTCCTCGTGTTCGCCCGGTCAGGCCGTGACGAAGGCGGTGCCGGTACCGGTGGCGACGACGTCCGCCACGTCGCTGGGTAGGTAGACCGCCTCACCTGGACGCAGGGTGGCGTCGCAGACGACGACGGTGCCCTCGACGCAGACCGCTATGCGCGGCCCCTGCGCCGGTACCGTCACTGCTCCCCCGGCGGGTCGTACGCGCCAGACCGAGAAGTCGTCGACCGGTACCTCGTACCGGTCGAGTCCGGGGGCGACAGCACTCGGATGGACCAGCGGAGCCGGGCCGTCGTCGTCGCTCATCAGCTCGAGCAGAGCCGGGACGTCCACCGGCTTCTGGGTCAGCCCGCCGCGGACGACGTTGTCGCTGGACGCCTGCACCTCGACGCCGGCGCCGTGCAGGTAGGCGTGGAGCACGCCCGCGGCCACGAACAGCGCGTCGCCCGGCGCCAGCTCGACGAGCCGGAGCAGCAGCGGCGCCAACGCGCCCGCGTCGCCGGGGTGCAGCTCGGCCAGCCGAGCCACCCAGGCCGCTTCCGGGGTGTCCGAGCTCGGGAGGGCCGAGGCCACGTCGGCCAGCAGCGCGACCAGCGGCTCACCCCTCAGCTGGACGAGCCTGGTGAACGCCTCGCGCGAGGTGGCACCGGACGCCAGCGGCTCGACCAGCCGAGAGAAGCCCGGCGACCCCACCCGACGGGCGAGGTCGAGGATCTCGCCGGGGGCGCGGAACCCGCACAACGCCTCGGTCGGCTGCAGGGCGACCAGCAGCTCCGGCTTGTGGTTCGCATCCTTGTACGTCCGCTCGGCTGCGCTGACCGCTACGCCAGCGGTCTCCTCGCGTGCGTAGCCGGCGCGGGCCTGCGCGCGGCTCGGGTGCGCCTGGATCGAGAGCGGGACGTCGGCCGCGAGCAGCTTGACGAGGTACGGCAGGTGCGGCTCGACCTCGGCGAGGCTGCGGCCGTCGGGGAGCAGCGACGGGTCCGTGGGGTGCGCGCCGATCCAGATCTCCGCCCACGGCTCGACGGCTGGGACGGGGAGGCCGAGCAGGGTCGGCAGCACCGTCCGTGAGCCCCACGCGTAGTGGCGCACCGCGTTGGTGAGGAGCAGCGCGGCGGCCATGGGGGCGGACGCTACACGCTCGGCGGCGGGGTCAGTCTGCGCTGTCGCGCTGCGCGGGGATGCCCGCGAGCAGCGCTCGGACCTCGGCCTCGCGGTAGCGGCGGTGCCCACCGAGGGTACGGATCGAGGTCAGCTTGCCAGCCTTGGCCCAGCGGGTGACGGTCTTGGGGTCCACCCGGAACATCGCGGCGACCTCGGACGGAGTCAGCAACGGCTCGGCGTCGGGTGTACGGGTGGTCACGGGTGCCCCATCGTCCTGGGACCGCCATGCTGACAGTCCACCGGCGCACATCATCCCGGTTGTCCATGTTGTCCGAAATGGCCCTTTAGGGCCATGTCATCGATGGCCCCGACTGACTAGATGATCGTGACCCGGCCGGAACCGGCTCAGGTGGCGTGCTCGAGCGCCTGCACGTCGCGCCAGCGCTCGACGAGGCGGGCGTACGCCGCCTCGGCACCACCGGCCTCCCCCGCCTGCAGCGCGGCGAGCCCCGCCCCGACGTCGGCGACGGACACGTCCGCCTCGAGCGACGCGTCGTCGACCAGCGACGCCAGGCCGCCGTAGTCCAGCTCGACGACGCCGTGCGGGTGGAACTCCTCGAGCCAGCGCGCGACCTGCTCCACGCCCTCGGTGACCATCCCCTCGCCCATCGAGCGACGCAGCACGTCCAGCCCGCGCGCCATCCGCTGGCGGGCCCGAGCCATCGAGGCTCGGTAGACCAGCGCCCGATCGGCAGCGGGCTCGAGGGTGAGGTGCCGCTCGTCCGGTGCGAAGGCCACGAACCACCACAGCGGGACGTGCCAGGTCGCCGTGAGGATCCGGGCCGGACGGGACCCCTCGGCCTGCCGCCACTGCGCGTACGAGGCGAGCGCCTGGTCGGCGACCACGGTCGGCACGAACGCGGACATGAGCGGCTCTGGAACTTCCTGGCGGAGCGCCTCCAGGGCCATCCACGAGCGCAGCCGCTCGTCCATCGGGCAGACGAGCGGTCCAGAGGCGCCGGTCTGCTCGGGCAGCAGCACGAACGCGCCGCCCACCTCGTCGTCGGGCCCGACCCGGGGCGGCATCGCGATGGCCCGCCGCACGGCCGCCTTCTGCTCGGCGGCCAGCAGCTCGACCCTCGTCGGGCGTTCCGGGTCGGCGGCATAGCGCGCCCAGTGCGTGCGCTCCGGCTCGGCGAAGGCAGCCAACGGCTCGTAGACCCGGAGCCAGGAGGCGTACGGCGCGACCAGGGAGCGACCCATGGCCTGCATCCTGACAGACTCCGCCGCCACCTAGGCTCGGGGGATGGCGGACGCAGGTCTCGAGCAGCTGGCCGGGAGCGAGCACGAGCAGGTGGTCCGCTGCCACGACCGCGCGTCCGGGCTCGTCGGCTACGTCGCGATCCACAGCACGGCGCTCGGGCCGGCCCTCGGCGGTACCCGGTTCCACGCGTACCCGTCGGAGGCCGACGCCCTAGCCGACGCGCTCCGGCTCTCGCGGGCGATGTCGTACAAGAACGCCCTCGCCGGTCTCGACCACGGCGGCGGCAAGGCCGTGCTGGTCGGCGACCCGGCCCGCGACAAGACCCCCGACCGGCTGCGCGCGTACGGACGTTTCGTCGAGGCGCTCGGCGGGCGCTACGTGACCGCGTGCGACTCCGGCACCGCTGTCCCGGACATGGACATCGTCTCCGAGGTGTGCCGCTGGGTCACCGGGCGCTCCGAGGCCCTCGGCGGCTGCGGCGACTCCAGCGTGCTCACCGCGTACGGGCTCTTCGAGGGGATGCGCGCCGCGGCCCAGGTGCGGTGGGGCGAACCGAGCCTGACCGGCCGCACCGTCGGGATCTGTGGCGTGGGCAAGGTGGGCGCCCACCTGGTGGGGCACCTCGTCGCGGACGGCGCCACGGTCGTCGTCACGGACGTCGACCGGGCCGCGGTTCGGCGGGTGCTCCTCGCCTACCCGGGGGTGCGCGCCCTGGCCGACGAGGACGAGCTGGTCCGGTCACCGCTCGACGTCTATGCCCCGTGTGCGCTCGGCGGGGCCCTGGACGAGCGGACGGGCGACATGCTCCGCGCCCAGGTCGTCTGCGGGGC
>DAIPJR010000186.1:0-4536 GCA_036770165.1 Actinomycetes bacterium
GGTGGCGGGTCCAACGCCATCGGGATCTTCAGCGCGTTCATCGACGACCCGGAGGTCCGGCTGTTCGGATTCGAGGCCGGTGGCGACGGCGTCGCGACCGGTCGGCACGCGGCGACGATCACCGGCGGGGCACCCGGCGTCCTCCATGGCGCCCGCTCCTACCTCCTCCAGGACGAGATGGGCCAGACCATCGAGTCGCACTCGATCAGCGCAGGCCTGGACTACCCCGGGGTCGGGCCCGAGCACGCGTGGCTCAACGACGTCGGCCGGGCCACCTACCGTCCCGTCACCGACTCCGAGGCCATGGACGCGTTCGCCCTCCTGTGCCGTACCGAGGGGATCATCCCGGCGATCGAGTCGGCCCACGCGATCGCGGGTGCCGTCGACGTCGCCCGCGAGCTGGGCCCCGACTCGATCGTGCTGATCAACCTCTCTGGGCGCGGCGACAAGGACGTCGACACCGCGGCCAAGTGGTTCGGCGTGACGACCGGCGACCACTCGTGACGGGCGACCAGCGGTGACTTCGCTCGCCGACACCTTCGCGCGCGCCAAGGCCGAGGGGCGGGCCGCGCTGATCGGCTACCTCCCGGCCGGCTACCCCTCGTACTCCGGGTGCGTCGACGCCCTGGTGGCGATGGTCGAGGGCGGCGTGGACATCGTCGAGGTGGGACTGCCCTACTCCGACCCGCTGATGGACGGTCCGACCATCCAGGAGGCGGCCCAGGCGGCCCTCGCCGGGGGCACCACGACTAGGGACGTGCTGAAGACCGTCGAGGCGGTGGCCGCCACCGGCGCGGCGACCGTGGTCATGAGCTACTGGAACCCCATCGAGCGCTACGGCGTCGGCCCGTTCGCCGACTCGATGGCTGCGGCCGGTGGCGTCGGCGTCATCACCCCCGACCTCACGCCCGACGAGGCCGGTCCGTGGCTCGCCGCGGTCGGCTCCGCCGGCATCGACCCGATCTTCCTCGTCGCGCCGTCGTCGAGCGAGGCCAGGATCAGCCAGGTGGCCGGCGTGACGCGCGGGTTCCTCTACGCGGCGTCGACGATGGGCGTGACCGGTGTGCGAAGCCAGGTGTCGGGCGCCGCCTCGACCCTGGTGGCCCGGGTACGACCGCTCACCGACCTGCCCGTAGCGGTCGGCCTCGGCGTCTCCACCGGCGAGCAGGCGGCCGAGGTCGCCGCCTACGCCGACGGGGTGATCGTCGGGTCGGCCTTCGTCCGATGCCTGATCGACGCCCCCGACGCCGTGGCTGGAGTCGCTGCGGTCCGCGCGCTCGCCGGCGAGCTGGCGGCGGGCGTGCGCTCCGGCAGGTGAGCGTCCGGGCGGCCGCCGGGAACCTTTGCGGCCGGTCCACTCGTCGCTCAGGTATGCCCACCCTGTGCCGCCCGGCGGTCGGCGCCGCGGTCGCCGCCCTGGTGGCCGCGCTCCCGCTGTGCGCCTGCTCGGCGCCCGCGCCGATGGCTGCCAACCCGGGCGGCGCCGTCGTGGCCACCCAGGGGGCGAGCAGCGCGGGCTTCCACGGAGTCGTGCTCGACGAGCCCTACCAGGAACCGACCGCCTCGTTCACCGACATGCAGGGGCAGCCCTTCACGTTCGCCCGCGACGCCAAGCGACCGGTCGTCCTCGTCTTCTTCGGCTACACCAGCTGCCCGGACGTGTGCAGCACGGTGCTCGCTGACGTCGCCTCGGCGCTGCGTCCGCTCGACCCTGGCACCCGGAAGCTGGTCGAGCTGTTGTTCATCACCACCGACCCGGCGCGCGACACCGGGTCGGTGATGCGGGCCTACCTCGCCCGGTTCGACCCCACGTTCGTCGGGCTGACGGCGCCGATGCCGGAGATCCAGCAGGTCGCGACAGGGCTCGGCGTCGCCATCACCGGGCCCGACGCGTCGGGCTCCAGCTACACGGTCGGGCACGGTGCGCAGGTCATCGGCTTCGGGCCGAACCAGACCGCCGGCGTGATCTGGTTGCCCGGCACGCCCGTCCGTGACCTGCGCGCGGACGTCGTCCGACTAGCCTCTGAGGCATGAGCACGGGGTTCTCCGGTCGTCCGGTGCAGCTGTGGCTGACCACGCTGGCCCGCCTCGTGCTCGGGGTCGTCATGGTCGTCGCAGGCGGCCTGAAGATCACCGACCCCGCCCAGGCGGTACGTGCCGTGCAGGCGTATCAGATCCTTCCCGCGGGGGTGACCCACGTCGTGGGCTACGGGTTGCCCATGCTGGAGATCGCGCTCGGGATGCTGCTGCTGCTGGGGCTCGGTACCCGGGTGGCGGCGATCCTGTCCGGGCTGTTCATGATCGTCTTCATCTGCGCGGTGTCGTCGGCGTGGGCACGCGGCCTGTCCATCGACTGCGGCTGCTTCGGGGGCGGCGGCACGGTCGGGTCGGCTGGCAAGGCCTGGCGCTACCTGTCCGAGATCCTGCGCGACCTGCTCTTCCTCGGGCTCGCCTCGTGGATCGCCGTGTTCAAGGACAGCATGCTAGCGGCCGACCGCTTGCTGCTCGGTGCTGCTGACGTCAACGACTTGGAGGACCTTCCCGCATGAGCCCCAACCAGCCCAAGGAGCCGAAGCGCGCGGCCCGCGAGCGGCTCGCCGCGGAGCGCGCGGCGCAGGCCGCGGCGGCCAAGCGGCGCAAGGACCGGATGGTGCGCGGCATCCTCGCAGGGGCCGTCGTCCTGGTCGTCGCCGTGGTCGGCTTCTTCGTCATCAAGGCCAACAGCACGAAGGTCGACACGGCGGCCGCTCGACCCGGCAACGTCACCCTGACTCTCGGGTACCCGACGGGCACGGCGACCAAGCCGGTCGTCGACCTGTACGAGGACTTCCAGTGCCCGGTGTGCGAGGCGTACGAGACGAACATCGGCAAGGCCCTCGAAGCTCTCGCGACCTCCGGCAAGGCGAGCGTCGTCTACCACCCGCTGACCTTCCTCGACCGCGTCGACGCCACGAGCGCCAGCAACGTGAAGAAGAGCTCGACGCGCTCGGCCAACGCCGCCGCCTGCGCCCAGGTCCAAGGCAAGTTCCTGGCCTTCCACGACGTCGTCTACCAGAACCCGCCGGCGACCGAGGGCGCCGGCTTCACCGACGCGCAGCTGCTGGCCTTCGGGAAGTCGGCCGGCATCCCCGACATGACGGCGTACACGCAGTGCGTGAACGACCAGAGGTACGTCGGCTTCCTCACCCAGGTCTCGGCCGAGGCGGACACCCGTCAGGTCACGGGTACGCCGACGTTCTTCGTCGACGGCAAGATGCTCAACTTCGACTCGGCCAAGACGTACGCCGACATCCTGAAGACCATCACCGACGCGGTTGCCGCGGCGAGCAAGTGAGGGGAACCCGTTGATCGGCACCGTGCTGCCGACCTTCATCCCCAGCCCGTCGCAGGGGGTGTGGCAGCTCGGCCCGTTCCCGCTGCGGGCCTACGCCCTGTGCATCATCGGGGGCATCGTCTTCGCCGTCTGGCTGACCGAGCGTCGCTACGTGGCGCGGGGCGGGCGCCCGGGGACGGTGGCCGACGTCGCCGTCTGGGCGGTGCCGTTCGGCATCGCTGGCGGGCGGATCTACCACGTGCTCACCAGCTGGCAGCCGTACTTCGGCGCGGGGGGCCACCCGCTGGACGCGTTCAAGATCTGGGAGGGCGGCCTCGGCATCTGGGGAGCCGTCGCCTTCGGTGCCCTCGGCGCGTACATCGGCTGCCGCCGGCAGGGCATCGTCCTGCCGCCGTTCGGCGACGCGCTCGCGCCCGGCCTCGCGATCGCCCAGGCGATGGGCCGCTGGGGCAACTACTTCAACCAGGAGCTGTTCGGGCGGCCCACGAAGGTCCCCTGGGCGCTGGAGATCGACCTGGCCCACCGGCCGCCCGGCTACGAGCAGTTCGCGACCTTTGAGCCCACGTTCCTGTACGAGTCCCTGTGGTGCATCGTCATCGCCGTCGTCCTCGTGCGGGTCGACCGCCGCTACCTGCTCGGGCACTTCCAGGTCTTCTGCCTCTACGGCGCCCTGTACACCTTCGGCCGGTTCTGGTTCGAGCTCCTGCGCATCGACGACGCCAACCACATCCTCGGCCTCCGGGTGAACACCTGGGTGTCGACACTCGTGTTCCTGGTCTCGGTGGCCGGCTTCCTGTCGTTGCGGCGTCGCTACCCGGTACGCGAGACGCCCGCCGAGCTCGTGCGCCACCCCGTCGATGCCGCCGACGAGTCAGTCTCGACGGGCAGCGCTGGCTGATACCGGGGTGCCGTGGCCGGCAGGCCGGCCAACCGGCGTCCGTCTCGGCCAACGGGTGCGCTGGCTAGTGGCTCTCGCGGGTGACCTGGTCGCCGCTGCTGCCGACGAGGAAGTCGAGGTCGGCGCCCGTGTCGGCCTGCTGGACGTGGTCGACGTACAGCCGTTCCCAGCCGCGCAGCGGTCGTGCCTCGGCGGCCACCGCGGCCGCTGACGGCTCGCGCCGCGCGAGCTCCTCCGGCGCGACGTCGAGGTCCAGCCGCCGGGCGGGTACGTCGAGGACCACCAGGTCGCCGGTGCGTACGAG
>DAIPJR010000187.1:0-4531 GCA_036770165.1 Actinomycetes bacterium
CGAAGAACAGGTCCAGCCGGTGGTGCGCGGCCATGAAGCCGCCGACCTCGCCCACGTTGACGGCGTTGTTCAGCAGCATCCACGGGATCGGCAGCCCGAGGAGGCCGCCGCTGGCGATCACCAGAGCGGTCAGCCACGCGTTGTTGGTCCACACCTTGAAGGCGAACGAGCCGGCTGGGCTGGACGAGTAGTACGACGCGAAGTCCTGGTCGACCAGCTGCTTGATCTCCGCGGGGGGAGCGAGCGAGGACTGGACGTCAGGGTTCACCGCGATCCACCATCCGAGGGCTACGGCGACAGCGACGAAGACGACAGCGGTGCCGATCCACCAGTACCGCGCCCGGTAGACGGCGGCAGGGAAGCGCACCAGGAAGAAGTCCGAGACGTCGCGCAGCGAGGTCGCCCGCGAGCCCGTGACCGCACCACGGGACCGGGCCACCAACGACGACAGCCGCCCGACGAGCGCCGGGTCGGGCGCCGCGGACCGTACCGCGGACAGGTGCGTCGCGGCCCGCTGGTACAGGTCGACGAGCTCGTCGGCCTCGGCGCCGGTCAGCCGGCCGGACCGCCGGCTCAGCACCTCGAGCCGGTCCCACTCGCGCGCGTGGGCCGCCACGAAGGCGTCGATGTCCATCCGAGCGACAGTAGCCGCCCCTCCACGCGCGGAGCCGGTACTGCTGCCAGACTCGCTGCATGAGTCAGGGCAGGCCGTTGCCGGGCGGCGATCTCGTCACCGGCGAGGCCGTGCTGCTCGAGCTCCGGCTCGCCAAGCTGCCGAGCCGCGCGGTGGCCGAGATCCTCGACCTGCTGGTGATGTTCGGAGCGCTGGTCGTGCTGGGGCTCGTCGGCGGCCTGTCGGGCCTGAGCGACAGCCTCGACGGCGCCGCAGCCGCAGCCCTGGCCCTCGTCGTCTGGATCGCCGTGTTCGTCGGCTACCCGGTACTCCTCGAGACCCTGTCGCGCGGCCGCTCGCTCGGCAAGATGGCCATGGGCCTTCGGGTCGTACGCGAGGACGGTGGCCCGATCCAGTTCCGGCACGCCCTCGTACGAGGCCTGCTCGCGATCTTCGAGGTCTACCCCTTCGGCGTCATCGCCGTCATCACCAGCCTGCTGTCGGCGAAGGGGAAGCGGGTCGGTGACTACCTCGCCGGCACCGTCGTCGTCCGTGAGCGGGTCCCGAGCATCGCCGCACCGATGGTCCAGATGCCGCCGGTGCTCGCGCCCTGGGCGGCCACCCTCGAGCTGGCTCGGCTGCCCGACGAAGTCGCCCTGTCGGCGCGGCAGTTCCTGGCCCGCGCCAGTGACCTGGCCCCCGCGGTCCGGTACACGATGGGCAGCCAGATCGCCTACGACGTCTCGCGGTACGTCGCACCCGGGCCGCCGCAGGGCTGCCCGCCCGAGGCCTACCTGGCGGCGGTGCTGGCCGAGCGGCGCAGGCGCGAGGAACTGCGGTACGCGACGGCCGCGCCACCCGCGCCTCCCGTCTCGTACGCCCCGCCCGAGCCTCCTGGAGCGGCGCCGCCGGTCGACCCGGCCGGCGGGTTCACGGTGCCGTCCTAGCCGGGTACACCTAGCCGGAGTGCCCGAGGGTGAGGATGGCGACCGCGCCGGGCAGGTTGACGGTCATGTGCGTGACCATGCTGGCCGCGGTGCTGCCGGTGTAAGCGCGAACCGCACCGAGGCAGGCTCCGATCACCACCAGGACGCCGAGGCGGGCGAGCTCGAAGTGGAACAGGCCGAAGATCAGCGTCGTCCACGCGACCGACCAGACGACCGGCTGCCCCATCTTCCGGAACGCGCCGAACGTGAGGCCACGGAAGGCGATCTCCTCGACGACGGGCGCCCCGAAAGCCGTGCACAGCGCCAGGATCGCCAGCGCCCCCGCCGACGCCGAGGTGGTGTTCTGCGCGAGGTCGCCGACCGCCGAGCTCAGTTTCTGCCCGGTCAGGTGCTCCTGCGCCACCGCGACCCAGGACCCGAGGAACAGCGCGACGACACCGCCCGCGAAGCCGACGCCGGCCTGTCGCCAGTCGAGGGTCAGGCCGAAGTCCCGACGAGGGCCGTTGCCGCGCGTACGGGATGCGAGCAGCGGCCAGCCGGCCAGGGCGATCCAGGGAACGACGAGCAGCAGCAGGCTGGCCCAGGCCCGTCCTGTCGGGGAGCCCCAAGGGCCGCGGACCAGGGCGTCGACGACGAGCGCGATAGCGGTCCCGAGGAACAGCGTGGCGACGAGGGTGATCGCGACGTCACCGAACCCCCAGCTGGGCGGGTGCTCGGGCGCGCCGGGTGGCGCGTCGTCAGGCGTGGGCAGCACGGACGACGTGCACGTTGAACATCCCGTGGCCGACGGCGCCGTAGGTGCGCAACCACAGGGGCAGGTACAGCTCCATCCCGCGAGACCCGCTCAGGTCACCGAGGTCGACCAGCTCCTCGTCGGTCCACCCGAACTCGAGCAGCAGCCCGCGTACGACCGCCTTGGCGCCGTCGTCGTTGCCGGCGAGGAAGTTGGTGTGCGGCCCCGGCAGCGCCCGCGGCCGCACCATGATCGCGTTGGTCATCGTGTTGAGCGTCTTGACCACCAACGCCTCGGGGAACGCGGCCTGGATGCGCTCCCCCAGCGACTCAGAGTCGGTGGCCAGCACCTTGGGCGGGAAGCCGGCCGAGTGGTCGAGCGCGTTGGAGATGTCGACCAGCGGCTTGCCGGCGAGGTTGCCCGCGCCGGCCGCAGTGAGCGCCTCGATGCTGACGATGCCGCCGGTGGCGTTGACCACCACGTCACCGTGAGCGGCGGCCTCGGCAAACGTGCGGACCACGTCGCTGCTGGCCGTGCGCGACCCGACGAGCACGTCATGACCGAGCTCGACCAGCCGCCCGGAGATGGCCCGGCCGACGGGCCCGGTGCCGAGGACGCCGATCCGCTGGGCAGCCATCGTCAGGACCCGTGCTGCCAGCTGGCGAGGTAGTCGGCCTGCGCATCGGTGAGCCGGTCGATGTCCACCCCCATCGCCGCCAGCTTGAGGCGGGCGACGTCCTTGTCGATCTCGGTGGGTACGTCGTAGACGCCGGGCTCGAGGTCGGCGACGTGCGTGACGAGCCACTCCGCGGTGAGGGCCTGGTCGGCGAACGACATGTCCATGACCGCGGCCGGGTGCCCCTCGGCCGCACTGAGGTTCACCAGGCGCCCCTCGGCGAGCAGGATCAGGCGGCGGCCGTCGGCGAAGACGTACTCGTCGGTCTGGTGCCGGATCTTCCGGTTGACCTCGACGGCGTTGTCCTCCAACCACTTCACGTCGATCTCGATGTCGAAGTGGCCGGAGTTGGCGAAGATCGCGCCGTCCTTCATGACCTCGAAGTGCTCGCGACGCAGCACGTCGCGGTTGCCGGTGACAGTGACGAACACGTCGCCGATGCGGGCGGCCTCGAGCATCGGGAGGACCTTGTAGCCCTGCATCGTCGCGTCGAGGGCCTTCGTCGGGTCGATCTCGGTGACCACCACGTTGGCGCCCATGCCCTTGGACCGCTCCGCGACCCCCTTGCCGCAGAAGCCGTAGCCCGCGACGACGACCGTCTTGCCGGCGAGCAGCGTGTTGGTGGCCCGGAAGATCGCGTCGAGCGTCGACTGGCCGGTGCCGTAGCGGTTGTCGAACATGTGCTTGGTGTCCGTGTCGTTGACGGCGACCATCGGGAACCGCAGAGCATGGTCGGCGGTCATGGCCTTCAGCCGGATGACGCCGGTGGTGGTCTCCTCGCAGCCACCCTTCACGTCGCCCAGCAGCTCCGTACGCGTCGTGTGCAGGGTGTTGACGAGGTCGCAGCCGTCGTCGAACACCTGGTGCGGAGCGATGTCCAGCGCGGCGTTGATGTCCCGGTAGTAGCCGTCGCCGTCGACGCCGTGGTGCGCGAAGACCGAGATGCCGTACTCGTGGACGAGCGCCGCCGCGGTGTCGTCCTGCGTCGACAGGGGGTTGCTCGCGCAGAGGGCCAGCTCGGCGCCACCGGCCTGGAGCGCGCGCATCAGGTTGGCGGTCTCGGTGGTCACGTGCATGCACGCCGCGATGCGTACGCCGTCGAAGGGGCGCTCCTTCGCGAAGCGCTCCCGGATCTGGCGCAGCACCGGCATGGACCGCTCGGCCCACTCGATGCGGGCCTTGCCCTGGGCGGCCAGGGAGGCGTCGGCGATGTCGTGGCGGGGGGTCGGCTGCGAGGTCATGGGGGCGATCCTAGGGTTCGGCACCCCGAGTCGGCATGTTTCGTACACGGTCGTGTGCGATTTGCCGTTCGGCCTGCCAGAATGGGAGGTATGCGGGTCACCGAGGCCGCGCGCCGCCTGGGCACGACGGCGCGCATCCTGCGCTACCGGGAGAGCCTCGGGCTGCTCCCGCCCAGCGCCGACTCCCCCGGGACGCACCGGCAGTACGACGCGGACGACCTCGCAGCGGCCGCGTGGGCGGCTGCGGTCGAGCAGCGGTACGGCGTGTCGCCGCAGGTGCTGTCGTTCGCCCTCCGTACCGTCACCGAGCCGTCGGTCGGC
>DAIPJR010000020.1:0-4555 GCA_036770165.1 Actinomycetes bacterium
TGCGGCTGGACGAGCTCGACACGGTCATGCCGGCCTGCGTGGCGATGTTCACCGAAGAGGTCGGGGTCTCCCCGCTCGTCGGCGACGGCGGCGTCTACCGGTCACGGGTCACCGAGCTGGTGGCGTCCGGGCGCTCGTTCGCCCGCATCGAGGGCGGCGAGGTGGTCTTCAAGGCCGAGATCGGTGCGGTGACGTCGGAGGCCTGTCAGGTGCAGGGCGTCTGGGTCAACCCGCGGCTGCGCGGCCAGGGCCTCGGCGCCGCGGGCATGGCGGCCGTCGTCAACCTGTGCCTCGAGGACGTCGCGCCCGTCGTCTCGTTGTACGTCAACGACTTCAACGCCGCGGCCATCGCGACGTACGCCAGGGTGGGTTTCTCGCGGGTCGGCACGTTCGCCACCGTCCTGTTCTGAGGGCGGAGCCTGACCGCGCAACCCGATTGCGGCGGCCGATATCCTCGAAAGCACCCCGTCCGCGATCGAGGAGACATCACTGTGGCGCTGCGCCTGTCGTCGCTGTTCCTGCGCACCTTGCGCGAGGACCCGTCCGACGCCGAGGTCCCGAGCCACCGGCTGCTGGTCCGCGCCGGCTACGTGCGGCGGGTCTCGCCGGGCATCTTCAGCTGGCTGCCGCTCGGGTACCTCGTGTTCCGAAATGTCGAGCGGGTGATCCGCGAGGAGATGGACGCAGCGGGTTCGCAGGAAGTCCACTTCCCGGCGCTGCTGCCGCGGGAGCCGTACGAGCGCACCGGCCGCTGGACCGAGTACGGCGACGGGGTCTTCCGGCTGCAGGACCGCAAGGGCAACGACTACCTCCTCGGTCCGACCCACGAGGAGATGTTCACGCTCCTCGTCAAGGACCTGTACTCCTCGTACAAGGACCTGCCCTTGTGGCTGTACCAGATCCAGACGAAGTACCGCGACGAGGCGAGGCCGCGAGGCGGCATCTTGCGAGGGCGCGAGTTCGTCATGAAGGACTCCTACTCCTTCGACGTCGACGACGCGGGTCTGCAACGGTCGTACGAGGGGCACCGGGCCGCCTACCTCAAGACGTTCGACCGGCTGGGGCTCGACTACGTGATCGTCTCGGCGATGTCGGGGTCGATGGGTGGGAGCGCGAGCGAGGAGTTCCTGGCGCCCTGCGAGACGGGCGAGGACACCTACGTCCGCTGCACCACGGGCGACTACGCGGCCAACGTCGAGGCGGTCGAGATCCTGCCGCCGCGGCCGGTGCCCTATGACGACGCGCCGGCGGCTCACGTCGAGCAGACGCCCGAGACGCCGACGATCGACACCCTCGTCGACCTGTCCAACGCGCGTGCCGACCTGCGCAGGTCCGACCGGGACTGGACGGCGGCGGACACCCTCAAGAACGTGGTCATACGCCTGACGCACCCGGACGGCCGCGTCGAGCTGCTCGCCGTCGGCCTGCCCGGCGACCGGGAGGTCGACATGAAGCGGCTGGAGGCCCAGGTCTACCCGGCCGAGGTCGAGCCGGCTACCGAGGCCGACTTCGCCGCGAACGCCGCGCTGATCAAGGGCTACATCGGGCCAGGCTCCCTGGGTGAGAAGTCCGCGTCCAAGGTGCGCTTCCTCGTCGACCCCAGGGTCGTCGAGGGCACCCGCTGGATCACCGGGGCCAACGAGCACGGGCGGCACGTCTTCGATCTGGTCGCCGGACGCGACTTCACGCCGGACGGCACGATCGAGGCGGCCGAGATCCGGGCCGGCGACCAGTGCCCGCGCTGCGGGTCGGCGCTCGAGATCGCGCGTGGCATCGAGATCGGCCACATCTTCCAGCTCGGCCGCAAGTTCGCCGAGGCGCTCGACCTCAAGGTCCTGGACGAGCACGGCAAGCAGGTCGTCGTGACCATGGGTTCGTACGGCATCGGGGTGTCGCGCGCGGTCGGCGCGATCGCCGAGCAGACCTGCGACGAGTACGGGCTGGTCTGGCCGCGTGAGGTCGCGCCCGCCGACGTGCACATCGTGGCCACGGGCAAGGAGGACGCCGTGTTCGCCGCGTCCGAGACGCTGACCGGCGAGCTCGAGGCGCGGGGGATCCGGGTCATGCTCGACGACCGCCGAGGCGTGTCCCCGGGCGTGAAGTTCAAGGACTCCGAGCTCATCGGCGTACCGACCATCGTGGTCGTCGGCAAGGGCCTGGCCGACGGCACGGTCGAGATCAAGGATCGGGCGACCGGGGTCCGCGAGGCCGTCCCCGTCGAGTCGGCTGCCGACCGGCTGGTCACGATCTGCCGGTCGTGAACGAGCGGCTCGCCAGATGACCGCGCGAGCGCCCGAGGCCGTCATCTTCGACTGGGGCGGCACCCTCACGCCCTGGCACACCATCGATATCCGCGAGGTGTGGCGGGCGTACGCGCGGGAGTACGCCGTCGGTGGCGACGACGCCGTCGAGGAGCTGGCCGAGCGCCTCCACCGGGCCGAGGACGCGGCGTGGGGCACCGTCCGCGACCACCACCGGTCGGCGACCCTGGACGACGTCTTCCGGGCGGCCGGGGTCGAGCCGGACGGGGAGCGGCACGAATCGGCGCTGGCCGCCTACCAGACGGGGTTCGAGCCGCACACGTGGACCGATCCGCAGGCGCGGCCGATGCTGGAGGCGTTGCGGGCACGGGGGCTGCGGCTGGGCATCTTGTCCAACACCTTCTGGAGCCGGGCCCACCACGAGCAGGTCCTGGCCCGCGACGGCATCCTCGACCTGTTCGACGGGCTCACGTTCAGCAGCGAGCTGCAGTGGACCAAGCCGCACGCCGGGGCGTTCCTCGAGGCGATGCGTGCCGTCGGGGTCAAGGACCCGGCCAGCGTGGTGTTCGTGGGCGACCGGCTGTTCGACGACATCTACGGCGCCCAGGCGGTGGGCATGCGCGCCGTGCTCGTGCCGCACAGCGACATCCCGGAGGCCCAGCGCGGGCACACCGAGGGGGCGCCCGACGCCGTAGTACACAGCTTGGCCGAGCTCGTGCCGGTCGTCGACGCCTGGCTGACCCCTGGGCACCCACCGCCGCGTTGATCATGGGCAGATCGCCCTTGTGGATCAAGGAAACGAGGCCATCTGCCCATGATCAACTGGGAGGGTGGGGTCAGCTGGTGCTGGTGTCGAGGCCGGGGAAGTCGTCGACGTGGCCGGACCAGGCCGCGGTACGTACGGCGGCATCGGCCAGCCACGCTGCGGGAGCGCTGCGCCCACGAGCTGCACGTAGACGGCTTCGAGCCGCCGCTCGACCTGGGCGGCGAGCGCCCTCGCCTGCGTCGAGGTCGTGACCGGCGACCCCAGCTGGTAGGCGACCGCGGCTGGCGTCGGCTGGGCGCCGGCCCGCGTCACCAGCAGGCTGATCGCCGCCCGGCGGGCCCGGTGCGCGTTGTACCCGGCTGCCGCGGCGCCCTCGTAGGGCGTCCCGTTGAGCCGGGCTCCGACGACTCCGTAGGCGTAGACGGCCGCGTGCTCGGCGGCCATGACCGCCTGCAGCGCCTCGAGGTAGGTCATCCAGGCGCCTTGCCGGTGGAGGTACCGGTCGAGAGCGGCCGGACCTGCGCCGCGTAGCCGAGGTCGGAGGCGGCGACCGACGCGAGCAGCCGAGCGACGGTGCCGGACACGGTCGTCAGCGCAGCCTGGTGCTGCGCCGCCGCGGCACTCTCGGCCTGGGTCAGTGCCGCCGCAGCCGCGACGGCCGTCGCCGGGACGGCAGGAGCCGGGGAGCCCGAGGCCGTGCCGGTCTGCGCACCGGACTGCGTACCGGACTGCGTACCGGACGGGCGCACCGACGGGGCCGCGCCGAGCCCTTCGAGCAGCAGGCCGGCATGCCTGGTGTGGGCGCCGGTCGCGTCTCGCGTCAACGCGAGGAGGGTGGAGTGGCTCGCGAAGGCCGTGCCGACCGCAGCGGCGAGCTGCGCGAGTGCCTGCTCGGTCGCCGCTGCTGCGCGGCGGGCGGTCTCGTCGGCGCCCGGCCGGGGCTCGGCCGTGGGACCTGGGGGCGGCGCGGTGGAGCCAGACGTACAGGCCGCGAGCGTGGTGCCTGCGGCGGCGCTGACCGCAGCAACGAGCACGGACCGCCTGGTGACGCGGGTGGGAGCGGTACGTGGCACGGGACGAAGGATCCCATGGCTACGCCGTCCAGGTCGGTACGGATACCCTGAGCAGCGCGCCGTGACGGCGCTGCTCGGCTGCAAGGTCGGCCGGAAGCCCGGCCCGAAGGCCGGCGTTGTGCGGGCGGCAGGACCATCGACAACAGAAGAGGGTGAGCACGTGGCAGCGGCGAACCCCGAACGCGTCCGCGCCGTGGTGGCCCCCGTGGTGGCTGCGGCCGGGCTGGACCTGGAAGAGCTCTCCGTGACGGCCGCGGGCCGCCGTCGGCTGCTCCGGGTCGCCGTCGACCGCGACGGCGGCGTCTCCCTCGACGACGTCGCTGCGATCAGCCAACGAGTGTCCGAAGTTCTCGACTCCTCCGACGTGATGGGCGGCCTGCCGTACGTTCTGGAGGTCGGCTCGCCCGGCGTCGACCGCCCGCTCACCCAGCCCCGGCACTGGCGGCGCGCCGTCG
>DAIPJR010000020.1:4565-7001 GCA_036770165.1 Actinomycetes bacterium
CGGCCGGCTCGTGCAGGCGACCGTGGCCGACGGCTCCTCGGTCACTGGTCGGGTCCTGGTGGTCGACGAGGCAGGCGCGGTCCTCGACGTGCCCGGCGGTGACCGCCGCGTCGACTTCGGCTCTGTCGTCCGTGCCAAGGTCGAGGTGGAGTTCCGCCGCGCGGGCGACGGCAGCGACGAACCGGACGGACCGGGCGGACCGCTCGGACCGGTCGACGGAGAGGCCTGACATGGACATCGACATGACGGCGTTGCGGGGGCTGATCGCCGAGAAGGAGATCTCGTTCGAGACCCTCGTGGCCGCCATCGAGTCCGCCCTGCTCATCGCCTACCACCACACCGAGGGAGCCCACCCGCGAGGGCGCGTCCACCTCGACCGCGGGACCGGCCACGTCACTGTGTGGGCCGCGGAGCTCGACGAGGCAGGTGCCGTCCTGCGCGAGTTCGACGACACCCCGGAGGGTTTCGGCCGGATCGCCTCGTCGACGGCTCGCCAGGTGATCCTGCAGCGCCTGCGCGAGGCCGAGGACGAGAAGACCTTCGGCGAGTTCTCGGGGCGCGAGGGTGACGTCGTCTCCGGGGTGATCCAGCAGGCCAGCAACCCCCGCGACGTGCTCGTCGACCTCGGCAAGATCGAGGGAGTGCTGCCGGCGCAGGAGCAGGTTCCCGGCGAGGTCTACGAGCACGGCGCCTGGATCAAGTGCTTCGTGGTGGCGGTGCGCCGGGGCACGCGCGGCCCGCAGATCACCCTGAGTCGTACCCACCCGACCCTGGTCAAGAAGCTGTTCGCCCTCGAGGTGCCCGAGATCGCCGACGGCACCGTGGAGATCTGCGCGATCGCCCGCGAGGCGGGTCATCGTACGAAGATCGCGGTGAAGTCCAACCGGGCCGGCGTCAATGCCAAGGGGTCGTGCATCGGGCCGATGGGGGCACGGGTGCGCCAGGTCATGACCGAGCTGCACGGTGAGAAGATCGACATCGTGGACTTCTCCGAGGACCCGGCCCAGATGGTGGCCCATGCCCTGTCCCCGAGCCGGGTGGTGAGCGTCGAGATCGTCGACCTCGCGGCCCGTTCGGCACGGGTGGTCGTGCCGGACTACCAGCTCTCGCTCGCGATCGGGCGCGAGGGTCAGAACGCGCGGCTTGCGGCGCGGCTCACCGGGTGGCGCATCGACATCCGTTCGGACGCAGCTCCCGTGGCCGCCGCGGACGAGCCGGCTCCGGCGGCGCCCGAGCCGGAGGTCGGACGAGCCGCCGCCTCGGAGGGGTAGACTTGTCGGCGACCAGCCAGCCAGTCCCTGCACGCCCGCAGCGCACCTGCGTGGGCTGCCGGGCTCGGGCGGGCCGGTCCGAGCTCCTCCGCCTCGTGGTCGTCGACGGGTGTGTCACCCCAGACGTCGCTCGGCGGGCTCCGGGCCGGGGCGCGCACCTGCACCCCGACCCGCTGTGCCTCGATCTCGCCGTACGCCGCCGGGCGTTCCCGCGGGCCTTCCGCCTGCCGGGCCCGCTCGACACCGGTCCCCTGCGAGAGCAGCTCGAGGCTGAAGCAGGAGCAGGGCACGAGCAGCACCAGCAGTAAGCGGCACCAGCAGTACCAACTGACCGTCCAGTCGGAAGCAGGTCGAGACGCACGATGACCACGCGATGAGCGCTCACCGATGAGCATGCCCACGTACTGACGGTCCGCGCCCGCGAGGGGCTCGGACCAAGATGAGGAGAGCAGTGGCCAAGGTCCGGGTCTACGAGCTGGCAAAAGAGCTCGGCATCGAGAGCAAGGTCGTCATGACCAAGCTCACTGAGCTGGGCGAGTTCGTCCGCTCGGCATCGTCCACCGTCGAGCCGCCGGTCGTCCGCAAGCTGCGGGAGATCTTCCCTGCGCCCGAGGCAGCGCCGAGCCCGCCGACGCCCAAGGCGCCAGCCAAGAAGGCAGCGGCTGCTGCCGAGCCGGTTGCCGCTCCCGAGGCGCCCGCCGCTCCCTCTCCGATGGCTGTGGCCACGGCCGAAGCCGTGGTCGCGCCGACCGCGCCGCCGGTGGCGTCGCCGCTGAGCGACCCCCTCGCACCCGCCGCCAGCGCGGCCCCGGCCCGCCCAGCGGGTGGCACCGCTGCGCGACCCACGGGCCCGCGCCCCGGCAACAACCCCTTCTCGTCGGAGAACTCCGGCATGCCGCGACCCGGTGCTCCGCGTGCGACTCCGGCTGGGCCCACCGGCCATGCCGGCACCGGTTCGACGCGCCCGGCGACAGACGGCCCGGCCGGTCCCCGGCCCCCGTCCGGCGTGCCTGGCGCCCCGCGACCGGTGGGTCGGCCGAACCCGGGCATGATGCAGGGCCGGCCGCTGCCCACGGGCCGCCCCGCCGGTCCTGGCGGTCCCGCTCGTCCCGGCGGTCCCGGCGCCGGTCGCCCGGCTGGTCCGGGTGCCGGCCGTCCTGCTCCC
>DAIPJR010000020.1:7011-13954 GCA_036770165.1 Actinomycetes bacterium
GGTGGTGGCGGCGCAGGCCGCCCCGGTGGCGCCGGTGGTGGCGGTGGCGGTGGCGGTTACGCCGGTCGTCCCGGTGGTGGCGGTGGCCCTGGTGGCCCCGGTGGCGCGGGTGGTGGCGGCGGGTTCGCCGGTCGCCCCGGTGGTGGCGGCAGCCGTGGTCGTGGTGGCGGCACCGCGGGTGCGTTCGGTCGTCCCGGCGGCAAGCCCACGCGCGGCCGCAAGTCCAAGAAGCAGCGGCGTCAAGAGTTCGACAACATGCAGGCCCCGTCGATCGGTGGCGTGATCGCGCCGCGCGGCGGCGGTGCTGTCGTGCGCATGCCTCGTGGCTCGTCGCTCACCGACTTCGCCGAGAAGATCAACGCCGACCCGGCCGCACTCGTACGCATCCTGTTCGGGCTCGGGGAGATGGTGACCGCGACGCAGTCGGTCCAGGACGAGACGCTGGCACTGCTGGGCGCCGAGCTCGACTTCGACGTCCAGGTGGTCTCGCCGGAGGACGAGGACCGCGAGCTGCTCGAGTCGTTCGACATCGAGTTCGGCGAGGACGAGGGCGACGACAGCGACCTCACGATCCGGCCGCCGGTCGTGACCGTCATGGGCCACGTCGACCACGGCAAGACCCGCCTCCTCGACGCGATCCGCAATACCAACGTCGTCAAGGGGGAGGCCGGCGGCATCACCCAGCACATCGGCGCCTACCAGGTGCACGCGATGACGAGCGCCGGCGAGCGCACGCTGACCTTCATCGACACCCCGGGCCACGAGGCGTTCACCGCCATGCGAGCCCGTGGGGCGCAGGTCACCGACATCGCCGTCCTCGTCGTGGCGGCCGACGACGGCGTGAAGCCGCAGACCATCGAGGCGCTCAACCACGCGCAGGCCGCAGGCGTGCCCATCGTGGTGGCGGTCAACAAGATCGACAAGGAGGGGGCCGACCCGGCCAAGGTGCGTGGTCAGCTGACCGAGTACGGGCTGGTGGCCGAGGAGTACGGCGGCGACACGATGTTCGTCGACGTCTCCGCTCGGGAGGGGATCGGCCTCGAGGACCTGCTCGACGCGATCGTCCTCACCGCTGAGGCGTCCCTCGACCTGCGGGCCAACTCGCACCAGCCGGCCCAGGGTGTCTCGATCGAGGCCCACCTCGACCGTGGGCGTGGCCCGGTGGCCACCGTCCTGGTCCAGCGCGGCACGCTCCGTCCCGGAGACTCGATCGTGGCCGGCGAGGCCTTCGGCCGCGTCCGCGCGATGCTCGACGAGAACGGCGACACCGTCGACGAGGCCGGCCCGTCCAGGCCGGTCCTGGTCCTCGGTCTCACCGCCGTGCCAGGTGCGGGTGACAACTTCCTCGTCGTCCCCGAGGACCGCATGGCCCGCCAGATCGCGCAGGCCAGGCAGTCCCGCGAGCGCAACGCGGCCCTGGCCCAGGCACGTGGCCGTCGTACCCTCGAGCAGCTGTTCGAGTCGCTGGAGAAGGGCGAGGCGCAGCAGCTCAACCTCATCCTCAAGGGCGACGTGTCCGGGTCGGTCGAGGCCCTCGAGGACGCCCTGCTCAAGATCGACGTGGGCGAGTCGGTCGACCTGCGGGTCATCGACCGTGGGGTCGGCGCGATCACCCAGAACGATGTCAACCTCGCGGTGGCGTCGGACGCGGTGATCCTCGGCTTCAACGTCCGGCCGGCCGAGCGTGTCACCGAGCTGATCGATCGCGAAGGCATCGACGTCCGGTACTACTCGATCATCTACCAGGCCATCGACGACATCGAGGCTGCGCTCAAGGGCATGCTCAAGCCGGAGTACGAGGAGGCCCAGCTCGGCACGGCGGAGGTCCGCGAGGTCTTCCGCTCGTCCAAGTTCGGCAACATCGCCGGCTCGCTGGTCCGCAGCGGGACGATCGTGCGCAACTCCAAGGCCCGCCTGGTCCGTGACGGCGCGGTCGTGGCCGAGAACCTCACGATCGAGTCGCTCAAGCGGTTCAAGGACGACGCGACCGAGGTCCGCGAGGGCTTCGAGTGCGGTATCGGGCTCGGTTCGTTCAACGACGTCAAGGTCGACGACGTGATCGAGACGTACGAGCTGCGCGAGAAGCCGCGCGGCTGATCGCTGCACCGATGTTCACCGGGACGCTGAGCCTTGATCTGCTGCTCGGCGACGTGCACTCCCTCAAGGAGAAGCGCGCCGTCGTGCGGCCGATCGTCGCTGAGCTCCGGCGCAGGTTCGAGGTCGCTGCGGCCGAGGCGGGCGAGCTCGACCTGCACCGCAGGGCGCTGATCGGCGTCGCCGTGGTGGCTCCGGATGCGCGGCACTGCACCGAAGTGCTCGACGCCTGCGAGCGGCTGGTGGCCGGACGGCCTGAGATCGAGCTGCTGTCGACGAGGCGGCGGCTCCATTCCGAGGAGGACGAGTGACTGCTCACGAGGCACGGGTCCGCAAGATGGCTGACCGGATCCGAGTGATCGTGGCCGAGACGCTCGAGATGCGGGTCAAGGACCCGAGGCTCGGGTTCGTGACGATCACCGACGCCCGGATCACCGGCGACCTCGGCGAGGCGACCGTCTTCTACACCGTCTACGGCGACGACGCGGCCCGGGCCGAGACCGCGGCTGCCCTCGAGAGCGCCAAGGGGGTGCTGCGGAGCGAGGTCGGCCAGCAGACCGGCCTGCGGCGCACCCCCACGCTCGCGTTCATCGCCGACGCGCTGCCGGACAACGCCAAGGTCATCGACGAGCTGCTCATGCGAGCCGCAGCCGCTGACGCCGAGGTCCACCGGGCGGCGGCCGGGGCGGCCTACGCGGGCGACCCCGATCCCTACCGCACGCCGGGCGAGGACCTGCACGAGGCAGAAGAGGACGCGTGAGCGTCGGGTCCGGGCTGCTCGTCGTCGACAAGCCGGCCGGGCTGACCTCCCACGACGTGGTGGCCCGGGTGCGCCGGTTGGCCGGTACCCGTCGGGTCGGGCACGCCGGGACGCTCGACCCTTCGGCCACGGGCGTCCTGGTCCTCGGCATCGACAAGGGCACCAAGCTGCTCGGGCACCTGGCGCTCACGGACAAGGACTACGCGGCCACCATCCGGCTCGGGCGGTCGACGCTCACCGACGACGCCGAGGGTGAGGTGCTGACGAGCGCGTCCACCGCCGCGGTGCGCGACGACGACGTGCGCTCGGGCGTCGCCGCGCTGACCGGTCGCATCGACCAGGTGCCCTCGGCGGTGTCCGCGATCAAGGTGGACGGGAGGCGCTCGTACGCCCGCGTACGAGCGGGGGAGCAGGTGGAGCTCGCCGCCCGTACCGTCACCGTCTCGGCCTTCCGGGTCGTGGCGCTGCGCCGGTCGGCGGGAGTACCGGACGAGGGTGGCCAGCCCGCCGGCGAGCTGCTCGACATCGACGTCGAGGTCACTTGCAGCAGTGGCACGTACGTGCGCGCACTCGCCCGTGATCTCGGCGCCGCTCTTGGCGTGGGCGGCCACCTGACCGCGCTCCGGCGGACGCGAGTCGGCCCGTACGAAGTGGCGGCCGCATCGACCCTGACCGAGCTGGAGGCCGCCCTGCCGCTGATCTCGTTGGACGCGGCGGTGGCCGGCTCGTTCCCACGCATCGACGTCGACGCGGCCACGGCGCGCGGTGTCGGGTACGGCCATCCGCTCCCGCTCGCGCTGGCGGCCGATCCGCTGGCCGACCGTACCTACGGCGTGTTCGGCCCGGACGGGACGGTCCTCGCGCTGATGGCCCCCCGCGACGGCCAGCTGCGCTCCCTGGTCGTCCTGGCACCGGCCACCGGAGGCGAACCCGTGGACGGGATCGGGCAGGATGGACCCCGTGGCTGATCATCCCGAGGTCCCCGGCGCGGTCGTCTGGACCGGTCCCACCGTCCCCGCCGACCTCGGCCCGACCGTCGTCACGATCGGCGTCTTCGACGGGGTGCACCGCGGGCACCAGGCGATCGTCGCGCGAGCCGCGAGCACCGCACGCGTGGCCGGGCTGCCCTGCGTGGTGCTCACCTTCGACCCGCACCCGGGCGACGTCGTGCGCCCGGGGACGCGGGTGCCGATGCTGTCCACCGTCGCTCACCGGGTCGAGCTGCTGCACGCAGCCGGGGCCGATGCGGTCTGGGTGCTCCCCTTCACGATCGAGACGTCGCGGCTGACCGCCGAGGAGTTCGTCCGCGACGTGCTCGTCGGCGAGCTGCGTGCGGCTGCCGTCGTCGTCGGCGCCAACTTCCACTTCGGCAACCGGGCGGCCGGGCACTTCGACACGCTCCAGTCGTTGGGTGCCGCGCTCGGCTTCACCGCGACGTCGGTGGCACTTGTCGGGGGCCCTGGCGACTCTGGCCCGGTGTGGTCGTCGACACAGGTGCGCGAGCGGGTGGCCACCGGCGACGTCGCAGGGGCCGCCGAGATCCTCGGGCGGCCCCACCGGGTCGAGGGCGAGGTCGTCCACGGCGACCATCGTGGGCGGGAGCTGGGCTTCCCGACGGCCAACCTCGCGCTCTCGGCCGACCCGGCGGTGCCGGCCGACGGCGTCTACTCCGGCTGGCTGGTCCGTGCCGACGGCGAGCGGCTGCCGGCCGCGATCTCGGTCGGGAGCAACCCGACGTTCGACGGCACCGAGCGCCGCGTCGAGGCCTACGTGCTCGACCGCGACGACCTGGACCTGTACGGAGAGCACGTCGCGGTGGAGTTCGCCGAGCGGCTTCGCGGCATGGAGCGGTTCGAGTCCGTGGACGCCCTGCTCGCACAGATGTCCGCCGACGTGGTTGCCGCGCGGGCGCAGGTCGGCTGACCGCTCCACCGCTGGTATCCTTGCGGTTGCCGTACGAACGGCCGCGGAATCGAGAGAGCCCGGGTGAACCAGCCCCGGCGCGCCGCGCAACGACCAAAGAAGGAGCCACGTGCCGCTCGACAGCGCCACCAAGAAGCAGATCATCTCCGAGTACGGAACCGCAGAGACCGACACGGGCTCCCCAGAGGTCCAGGTCGCGATGCTGACCAAGCGCATCCAGGACCTGACCGAGCACCTCAAGACGCACAAGCACGACCACCACTCGCGCCGCGGCCTCCTGCTGCTCGTCGGCCAGCGCCGGCGCCTGCTGCAGTACCTCCAGGCCAAGGACATCTCGCGCTACCGCAGCCTCATCGAGCGCCTCGGTCTGCGCCGCTAGCACCACGTCGGGAGCGGTTCCTCATCGGAGCCGCTCCCTTCTCGTGAACCACCAGTCCGACCCCGTACGAGCCGTACGGGTGCACGAGCCGCTCGACCGTCTCGCCCCGCTCGGGGCGGGCAACCGCGGGTGCCTCGATCGAAGACCGGCGAGAAGCCGAGCTGCCTTCGCGAGCGGCACCAAGATCCAAAGAGGAGGGCACCCTGTGGAGGGTCCCGCAATTCACACCGCCGAGGCGGTCATCGACAACGGGCGCTTCGGCACCCGCACCATCGTCTTCGAGACCGGTCGGCTCGCCCGCCAGGCCGCCGGATCCTGCTACGTGACTCTGGACGGCGAGACGGCCCTGCTGTCGGCGACGACAGCGTCCAAGCACCCGAAGGACCAGCTCGACTTCTTCCCCCTGACCGTCGACGTCGAGGAGCGGATGTACGCAGCGGGCCGCATCCCGGGCTCGTTCTTCCGCCGCGAGGGCCGTCCGTCCGAGGACGCGATCCTGACCTGCCGGCTGATCGACCGGCCGCTGCGCCCCTCGTTCGTCAAGGGCCTGCGCAACGAGATCCAGGTCGTCGTCACGGTGATGGCCCTCGACCCCAAGGACCTGTACGACGTGGTCGCGATCAACGCGGCCTCCATGTCCACCCAGCTCGCCGGGCTCCCGTTCAGCGGCCCGATCGGCGCCACCCGCGTGGCGCTCGTCGAGGGCCAGTGGGTCGCCTTCCCGACGCACGAGCAGCTCGAGACGGCCGTGTTCGACATGGTTGTGGCCGGGCGGGTCGTCGCTGACGATGTCGCGATCATGATGGTCGAGGCCGAGGCGACGGTGAACACGATCGACCTGGTCGCCGGCGGCGCGGTCGCCCCGACCGAGGAGATCGTGGCCGAGGGCCTCGAAGCCTCGAAGGCGTTCATCCGCGTGCTGTGCGCGGCCCAGGCCGAGCTGGCCGCGGCCGCGTCGAAGCCGACCGGTGAGTTCCCGCTCTTCCTCGACTACTCCGACGACGTGTTCGCGGCGGTCGAGTCCGAGGTGTCCGAGCCGCTGGCCCGGGCCCTCACCATCGCCGCCAAGCAGGAGCGCGAGAGCGAGCTCGACCGGCTCAAGGCGGTCGCTGTCGAGGTCGTCGCGCCCAAGTTCGAGGGTCGCGAGAAGGAGGTCCCCGCCGCCTACCGCTCGCTGACGAAGAAACTGGTGCGCCAGCGCGTGCTCCGCGACCATGTCCGGATCGACGGGCGCGGGCTGAGCGACATCCGGCCGCTGTCGGCCGAGGTCCAGGTGCTCCCGCGGGTCCACGGCTCGGCGCTGTTCGAGCGCGGCGAGACGCAGATCCTGGGGGTCACCACGCTGAACATGCTCCGCATGGAGCAGCAGCTCGACACGCTCTCCCCGGAGAACCGCAAGCGGTACATGCACAACTACAACTTCCCGCCGTACTCCACCGGTGAGACCGGCCGCGTGGGCTCGCCCAAGCGCCGCGAGATCGGGCACGGCGCCCTGGCCGAGCGGGCGCTGCTGCCCGTGCTGCCCAAGCGCGAGGAGTTCCCCTACGCCATCCGCCAGGTGTCCGAGGCGCTCGGGTCCAACGGCTCGACGTCGATGGGCTCCGTCTGCGCATCGACCATGTCATTGCTCAACGCGGGCGTGCCGCTCAAGGCTCCGGTCGCGGGGATCGCGATGGGGCTGATCTCCGACGTCGTGGACACAGCCGATGGACCGAAGACTGAATACGTGGCTCTGACCGACATCCTGGGCGCCGAGGACGCGTTCGGCGACATGGACTTCAAGGTCG
>DAIPJR010000188.1:0-4518 GCA_036770165.1 Actinomycetes bacterium
CCCAGCGGCGCGAAGTCACGGGCCAGCAGCAGGTAGATCGCCGACCCGGGGTTGGCCTCCAGCGGGTCCCACGTGTGCGGGTGCACCTGCTCCAGCATGAACAGCCGCCGGGCGAGTGCCGAGCGCAGGATCTCGCAGTCGACCCGGTTGTCCGCGTAGAGCCCGGCGTCGTCGACGGAGTCGACGGCGGCCAGCAGCTGGTCGAGCCGGCCGCGCTGGTGCTCGAGCCCTGCCGCGGACAGGTCCGGCAGCCGGTCGTCGAAGCGGTGGTCGCCCAGCGCGGTGGCGTCGACTGGGTCGAGCGCCAGTAGCTCGTCGAGCGCGTCGGTGGCGATGCGTACGTACGCAAGGTCTGCCGGGGAGTCTGCCGTGGGGTCCGTCGGGTACCCGGGGAGGTCGGTCACGGCGCCGACGCTACCGGCCCCGCGCCTCCCCTCGCCGTCCCTCCGCGTTGATCATGGTCAAAGGGCCCCGCTTCCTTGATCCACAAAGGCCATTCGTCCATGATCAACGCGGGTGGAGGGACTCGGCGGCGCGTACGGAGTCGGCGTAACGCCTCGCGGCGGCGCGGAGGGCGGCCTCGGCGTCCACCCCGTCGGCACGGGTCCTCGCCACGACGGCGAGCAGCAGCGCGCCGGCCTCCTCGGCGGTCCACGCGCCCTCGCCGGGCAGCACCAGCGCCGGCAGGGGTACGTCGACCCCGGCCTTGGCGGCCCGCCCGATCAGCTTGTCCGCGAGTGCCAGCGCGGGTTGTGCGAGGGGTACGCCGTCGACGGCGGACGTACGTCCCTTCTCGACCCGCTTGAGGCTCTCCCAGCTCTGCTCGACCTCGGCGGCAGTGACCGAACCGTCGTCGGCGGAAGGACCGAACACGTGCGGGTGCCGCGAGACGAGCTTGTCCACGATCCCGCCGGCGACGTCGTCGACCGACCACGGCTCCGCGGTGTGCTCCTCGCCGATGCGGGCGTGGAACACGACCTGGAGCAGCAGGTCGCCGAGCTCCTCGCGCAGCCCGACCAGGTCGCCGGCGTCGATCGTCTCGACCGTCTCGTACGTCTCCTCGAGCAGGTACGGGAGCAGCGACTCGTGCGTCTGCGCGGCGTCCCACGGACAGCCGCCCGGGGACCGCAACCGGTCCATCACCGCGACGAGCTCGAGCAGCCGGGCGCCCCGGGGGACGGGCACGTCAGCGGCCACGCAAGGCTCCGGTCACCCCGCCGACGGCGTCGGGGACGGCTCGCCAGCAGCGGGTACGGAGAGGTCGTCGACGGTTCCGGTGATCAGCAGCGTCTTGGGGTCCCAGCTGCCGTAACGGGGGCTGATGCTGACGCCGAGCTCCTTGGCCAGCTTGGCCTTGTAGCCGGTCACTGCCGCCTCGACGGCGGTGGCGGTGCCACCGGGGGCCAGCTTGTTGCCGAGCGCGATCTGGATCAGCGAGGCCCGCGCGAGGTCGTCGATCTGCCCCGGCGGCAGCCACAGCTGGTCGCGGGTCGCGAAGTCGCTGGTCAGCTGGGTACGTCCGCCGTTGATGTCGATCAGGTTGTCGATCTGACCCTGGGTGACCACGATGTGCTCGCGCTGCGCGGCGACGGCGACCAGGGCGTCGTCCACGGCACGGTCGACGAGCGTACGCAGCAAGATGTTGCCCGCGGGTGCGGTCGTCCCCTGCTGCTGGAAGGCCTTGAGCACGGCCGCGGCACCGCCGTTGATCGACGTCTCCGTCACCCGGTAGTTCCCGACGACCGCGGCCGACCCGGCCTGGTGCGGGTCGCAGGCGGAGAGCCCGACGACAGCAGCCGCGAGGAGCGCGACGGCGGCTGAGAGACGCGCCGCTCGCCGGCTGCGGGCGGTACGGGTGGCGGTCACGGACTCTCCTTCGGGGGCGATCACGGAGTGAGCGGGGCGGGACGGTCCAGCAGAGCATCGACGACCCCACGACACCATGCCAGCAGCGCCACGTCGAGCACCGGCTGACCACCGACCCTGGCCGTCATGGGGCGAGGAACCAACATGGTACGGACGGCCGGCTTGAACACCGTCTTCGGGTACAGCCGCTGCAGGCGCAGGACCCCCGACTCCGGCAGGTCGACCGGCCCGAAGCGGACCAGGGCCCCCTGCAGCGTCACGTCGGTGAGGCCGGCTCGCCTCGCGTGCGCCCGGAAGGTGGCCACCGACAGCAGGTTCTCGACCGGCGGCGGCAACGGCCCGTACCGGTCCTCGAGCTCGTCGCGCACGGCATCGACGGCGGCGTCGTCCGGGGCCTCGGCGATGCGCCGGTAGGCCTCGAGGCGGAGCCGCTCGCCCGGCACGTAGTCGTGCGGCAGGTGCGCGTCGATCGGCAGCTCGACCCGGATCTCGGCGACCTCCTCCAGCGGCCCGCCCGCCTTGAACTCCTCCACGGCCTCGCCGACGAGGCGTACGTACAGGTCGAAGCCGACGCTGGCGATGTGCCCCGACTGCTCGCCGCCGAGCAGGTTGCCCGCGCCGCGGATCTCGAGGTCCTTGAGCGCCACCTGCATGCCGGCCCCGAGGTCGGTGTGCGACGCGATGGTGGACAGCCGGTCGTGGGCGGTCTCCGTGAGCGGCTTCTCCGGCGGGTACAGGAAGTAGGAGTAGGCCCGCTCGCGACCGCGACCGACCCGCCCGCGCAGCTGGTGCAGCTGGGACAGGCCCATCGCGTCAGCGCGTTCCACGACCAAGGTGTTGGCGTTGGCGATGTCGAGGCCGGACTCGACGATCGTCGTGCACACCAGGACGTCGAACGACTTCTCCCAGAAGTCGACGATGACCTGCTCCAGCAGGCCCTCGTTCATCTGGCCGTGGGCGGTGGCGATCCGCGCCTCGGGGACGAGCTCGCGAAGGCGCGCGGCCGTACGGTCGATCGACTCGACCCGGTTGTGCACGTAGAAGACCTGGCCCTCGCGCAGCAGCTCCCGGCGTACGGCCGCCGCGATCTGGCGCTCGTCGTAGGCGCCGACGAAGGTCAGGACCGGGTGCCGCTCCTCGGGCGGGGTCTGGATCACCGACATCTCGCGGATCCCGGTGACGGCCATCTCCAGCGTCCGAGGGATGGGGGTGGCCGACATCGCGAGGACGTCCACCGCGGTACGCAGCCGCTTCAGGTGCTCCTTGTGCTCGACGCCGAACCGCTGCTCCTCGTCGACGATCACCAGCCCGAGGTCCTTGAACCGGACGTCCGGGGTGAGCAACCGGTGGGTGCCGATCACGACGTCGACCGAGCCGTCGGCCATCCCCGCGAGGACAGCCTTGGCCTCTGCGTCCGACTGGAAGCGGGACAACCCCTTCACGATCACCGGGAAGTTGGCGTAGCGCTCCGAGAACGTCGCCATGTGCTGCTGCACGAGCAACGTCGTGGGTACGAGGACCGCGACCTGCTTGCCGTCCTGCGCCGCCTTGAACGCCGCGCGGACGGCGATCTCGGTCTTGCCGTAGCCCACGTCGCCGCAGACCAGCCGGTCCATCGGGACCGGCCGTTCCATGTCGGCCTTGACCTCCTGGATCGTCGTGAGCTGGTCGGGCGTCTCGACGTACTGGAACGCGTCCTCGAGCTCGTGCTGCCACGGCGTGTCCGGGCCGAACGCGTAGCCGGGGGCGGCGGTGCGGGCGCTGTACAGCCGGATCAGCTCGGCCGCGATCTCCCTTACCGCCTTCTTGGCCCGCCCCTTGGCCTTCGCCCAGTCGGAGCCGCCGAGCCGGTGCAGCGTGGGTGCCTCCCCGCCGACGTACCGCGTCACCTGGTCGAGCTGGTCGGTGGGTACGTACAAGCGGTCGCCCGGCTGGCCGCGCTTGGAGGCCGCGTACTCCAGCACGAGGTAGTCCCGGGTCGCGCCGGCCACCGTGCGCTGCACCATCTCGACGTAGCGCCCCACGCCGTGCTGCTCGTGGACGACGTAGTCGCCCGCCTTGAGCTGCAGCGGGTCGACGATGTGCCGGCGCTTGCTCGGCAGCCGCCGCTGGTCCTTGGTCGTGGCCCGCTGGCCCACGAGGTCGGTCTCGGTGAGCACGGCGAGGCCGAGCTTGGCGTGGACGAACCCGCGCTCGAGCGAGCCCGTCGCCACGTGCGCGACCTGGGGGTCGGGCGACTGCGACAGGTCGACGTCGAGCCGGGCCGCGATGCCCGCCTCGCGCAACCGCTCGTGCACCCGTTCCGCGGGGCCGTGGCCCTCGGTGACGAGGACGACCCGCCAGCCGTCGGCGAGCCAGCCGCGCACGTCGGCGAGGGCGCGGTCGGTGTCGCCTCGGTAGGACTCCGCGGCCTGCGCCTCCACCGGAAGGACGGGGGCGGCGTCGTCGTCCTGCGGGGCGCGGTCGAGGTCGAGCTCGAGGTCCGTGGCGAACGGCGTCAGCGACCACCACGCGAGTCCGAGGCGTCGGGTGTGCTCCCGGAGGTCGGCTAGCGAGTGGTACGCGGCCGCACCCAGGTCGAGCGGTGTCTTGCCACCGGCCGCCGCAGCCGCCCACGACGCAACGATCGTTACCCCAACTCTCAAGTGAGCG